>JAUUYO010000093.1 GCA_030590405.1 Kangiellaceae bacterium | reverse complement strand
TGATTCTTTGCTGGTTTGCACAGGCGATCATTCCAATTGTAGCGTTGAGCCGATTTATCAGCGGATCGTTTGGGAAATTCGATTGCCCAGGATTTTGATGGCATTATTAACCGGCGCGGGTCTGTCGATTACTGGTGCGATATTGCAATCAGTCACTCGCAATCCTCTGGCCGACCCTTATTTATTTGGTATCTCTTCCGGTGCGGCGTTGGGCGCGGTGATTGTTATAGCTGCAATTTCTGGTGCTGGTATTTCGATTACATTTGGCGCATTATCTGGTGGCATATTTTCGGTTGTTTTAATGCTAACACTCGCTGGCAGTGCGGCAGTTCAGGTTGAACGCTTATTATTATCAGGGGTGGCCGTTTCTTTTATGCTCAGCTCTTTTACCGGTTTAGTTATTTATTATTCGGAACCTGATACAGCCAGCCGGTTGTTATTTTGGATGATGGGTAGTTTCTCAAATAGTCAATGGCAAGATTTATTATTGCCTTTGTTCACAACCAGTATTGGACTATTTTTGTTTATTGTTTACAGAAAGTGGATTAGCGCTATTCAAGCGGGTGATGAAGGTGCATTTACTTTAGGTGTGCCAGTTAGTCAATTGAGATTAAGCATGTTAGTCATAGGCTCTGTCATTACTGCTGTGCTGGTTGCACAGGTGGGAGGGATTGGATTTGTGGGCTTAATGATCCCGCATATTTGCCGATTTTTAGTTGGTTCTCAATTACATCATGTGTTGTTTATGTGCGTGGTGATTGGTGGAAGTTTTATGATCTGGGTGGATGTTTTAGCCAGATCAATCCTCAGCGAACATATTTTGCCTGTCGGCATTGTGACTTCGGCAATTGGTAGTCTGTTCTTTTTTATTGTGCTTAAAGCTAATCGAACTCGATAGCAGAGTATTAATGACAAGAGTATTAATGACAAGAGTATTAATGACAAGAGTATTAATGACAAGAGTAGCAAAGGAAAATTTAATTTAAAAATGTATAAGATTAAAAAATTAGATCGTTCTCAACAAGATCAGATAATTGGCAATATCGACCAAAAAACTAAACCTCAAGGCGCGTTAGGCCAGTTAGAAGGTTTGGCTTTGCAATTGGCTTTGGTGTTAGGAAGTAAGAATGCTGGAGAACAACAAGGTCGACTAACACAGGTCGAATCGATCCAGATTGAACAACCGGTGATGTTGGTTTTTGCGGGCGACCATGGTATTGCTGCTGAAAATATAAGTATTGCGCCATCTGAGGTTACTCAACAAATGGTGATGAATTTTTTGCAAGGCGGGGCCGCGATTAATTGTTTTTGTCGTTCAAATGATATCAATATGGAAGTCATCGATGCGGGAATACTATTGCCTATTGAAAATGCTCGTTTGACTCAGCAATCACTCGGTCATGGAACCAATAATTTTGTCCGTGAAGCCGCCATGTCAAAACAGCAGGTTGAGCAGGGATTACAGTTCGGAAAAAAAGTAGTCGAGAAGCATATCCAAAATGGTAGTAATGTTTTTGGCTTCGGTGAAATGGGGATCGGTAATACTTCTTCCGCCGCCGCTATTTTAAGTTCTATTACTCATCAACCGATCGAAAATTGTGTTGGCCGAGGGACCGGTATAGATGATGAGGCCTTTGCGAGAAAGACGCGATTATTAAAACAAGCGACCGAATTTCACAAGCAGAGATTAGCAGAGCATTATTCTGAACCGATTGAAGTGATGTCCGCATTTGCTGGATTCGAAATTGTTCAAATGGTTGGTGCCATGCTAGCGGTTGCTGAAAATCAAAATATTATTTTAGTGGACGGGTTTATCGCAACTGCCGCCGCAATGTTAGCGAACAAGCTTTATCCAGGCTGTCGGGACTATATGGTTTTTTGCCATCAGTCAGATGAACAAGGTCATCAATTAATGTTAAAACATTTATCAGCGCAGCCATTACTTAATTTAGGGATGAGATTAGGCGAAGGAACCGGAGCCGCTCTGGCAATGCCTTTAGTACGAGCGGCTGCCAGTTTTTATAACGACATGGCGAGTTTTGAAAGTGCAGGGGTAACAGCCGTTTAGCGGTTTTTGTGATGTTGACAATAATGATTAAAAAACAATTGAATCTATTTTTGATTGCGATCGGATTTTTTACGCGTATTCCGGTGACAAAGGAGCTAGATTTTAGCCAACAAAATCTAAATCAAGCGAGTCGATATTTTTCGTTGGTAGGATGGCTGATTGGTGTTATTTGCGCTTTAGTTTTTTATGTTATGAGTTTATGGATGCCGATAAGCATCTCAATCCTGGTATCGATGACTATTGGATTTTTCCTGACTGGTGGATTTCATGAAGATGGACTCGCTGATACCTGCGATGGTTTAGGCGGTGGCTGGACTGTTGATGATAAATTAAAAATCATGAAAGATTCACGGATTGGCAGTTATGGGTCTTTGGCTTTATGGAGCATTTTGAGTTTAAAGTTTTTTTTATTGTTGGAAATAGCGAAAGTTGATTTAATATTTTCAACGTTGAATATTTATGGCGCTATTTTAATTGCTCACCCGTTAAGTCGAAGCTTATCGACAGCGCTAATCTACGTCTTGCCTTATGTGACTGATGGGGATTTAGCCAA
This sequence comes from Kangiellaceae bacterium, assembly GCA_030590405.1. Classification (GTDB taxonomy): domain Bacteria; phylum Pseudomonadota; class Gammaproteobacteria; order Enterobacterales; family Kangiellaceae. The sequence continues at coordinate 9,282 of JAUUYO010000093.1, read as the reverse complement.
AGTCAAACCACTTGCTGAGTCGAGCCGCATCAGTGATTTACTGATTAATCTATTTGTTGGTTGCATCGGACTATTATTATTGGATGGCATTTTTTGGTTTGTCGTATTGTCACAGCTAGGTCTATTTGTTTTTTTAAGATGGTTTTTTAATCGACAAGTCAAGGGTTTTACCGGTGATATGTTAGGTGCTGCGCAGCAACTGTCGGAAGTGCTGGCTTACGCAGTTGTTTTGTCGTCGCTATCAATTAATCTTGGAGTGATGACATGATTCATTTAGTCATAGGTGGCGCTCGTTCAGGGAAAAGTCGATTCGCGGAATCATTGGTTAAATCGATTGAAGTCAGTCAAAAAAATCCCATAGTAACTTACATTGCGACCGCTACGGTAGAAGATGAAGAAATGTCATCTCGGATCAATCACCATCAAAAAAATCGGCCGCCGCATTGGGGGCTTATTGAGGAAGCTTTTTATTTAGGGCGGTTGATTAAAAAACTGAATCAACCGGAGAATTTGCTCTTGATTGATTGTATGACTCTTTGGACGAGTAACTGGCAGTGTTTAACCGAAGAACAAGCAAGTTCATGGCAGCAAGAAAGGGAGTGTTTTATGGCGGCATTAAGCACTTGCAAAGCGGACATCGTGATCGTCACCAATGAAGTCGGTAGCGGTATTATTCCAATGGGACATCTAAGTCGTAAATTTGTCGATCAAGCTGGATGGTTGAATCAAAAACTTGCGGGAATAGCGAGTGATGTGACTTTAGTTGTTTCCGGTATTCCTCTCGGGCTAAAGATTAATGGGCAATATACTGAAAACGTCAGGTCAGAGCGATGAATACCGAACTCTACTTGCTGCGCCATGGTGAGCCAAAAATAAAAAATAGCTTACTCGGAAAAACGGATGCCAGACTAACTCCACTTGGCTGGAAACAATTATATGCCTCTATGAAATCGACAAGCGGGGTCACAAAAATAATATCCAGCTCTTTGTTGAGATGTTCGGAATTTGCAAAAGAGTGGGCTAGCGGGAAACAACTACCGATTGAAATTAATGATGATTTACAAGAGTGTAATTTCGGTGAGTGGGATGGCATTTCATTTGAGCAGATAAAACAAAATGACCCTGAAAACTTATCAAGATTTTTGGTCGAACCAGCAAGTTTTACACCGCCAGGCGGAGAGGCTCTGATTGATTTTCAGCGACGAATACGCCGAGTGACTGAAGAAATATTAAACCAAAATGCAGAAGAGAAAATACTGATAGTTACTCATGCCGGAGTGATCCGCTGTTTGATTTCCTGGTGTTTGAAAATGGATCAATTGTCACCGGTTCCTTTTCAGAATATTGCAATTGACTATGCGTCTTTAACTCGCATAAGTATATATCATGGCGAGGAATTATTTCCACAATTGAAATCGATGAATCTGGTCACGAATATTGTTCGTGAAAAATAAGAAGAGAGATTTCACTAGATTGCTTAAAATTAGAGAGAGGTTAAATAATGACCACACAAGATAAGCACCAAAAAAAATCGCAGAAACTAAAAGAAAAAGTGGACGCAAGTATTGCCCAGGCAACGGAAGAGCGTGGTTTGGTTTTACTCATTACCGGTAATGGTAAAGGTAAGTCTACCGCCGGCTTCGGTGTGGTCACCCGTTGTGTCGGTCATGGCTACAAAGCGGCGGTTGCACAATTTATTAAAGGTACCTGGGAATGTGGTGAGCGTAATTTATTGGAATCTCACGGTGTTCCATTTTCGGTGATGGCGACCGGGTTTACCTGGGATACTCAAGATAGAGAAGCAGACATTATTGCCGCGACTGAGGTTTGGAAAGAGGCTAAAAAATACCTGGCGGATCCGGCCTACCATGTTGTGCTGTTAGACGAGCTAACTTATATGCTTGGTTATAAATATTTAGATGAAAAAGAAGTACTTGATACGATTTCGTCTCGCCCGCCGGAACAGTCGGTTGTTATTACCGGTCGAGGGGCAGTCGCCTCGCTGCGAGAAATTGCGGACACGGTGAGTGAAATTAAAGATATCAAACATGCCTATACTGCTGGCGTGAAAGCGCGTAAAGGAGTCGATTGGTGATTGGTTTATATGATTTTTGTAGGTTGGTGTTGAGGAACGAAACCCAACAGCCGAACTGTCGGAAGGAAAATAACGTTGGATTTCGCTACGCTCTACGCCAACCTACAATAAAGGCCTGTATTTTTTTCACTATTGCTTTATTTTCTAGTTTTAATATTCAAGCGAAAGAAACGAAAGTGGCGCAGCGAATTATCGCGCTATCACCTCACGCCGTTGAAATGTTGTATGCGATTGGTGCTGGCGATAAGATCGTTGGCACGGTTGAATACGCCGATTACCCCAAGGCAGCATTGAATATTCTTAGAATTGGTAATTATAACGGCATACAAATTGAGCAAGTTCTCAAATTAAAACCGGACTTAATTGTTGCATGGAAAGGGGGTAATAAAGGGGCTGATTTAGATAAAATCGAATCTTTGGGTTTGAAGATTGTTTATAGCCAACCTGAAAACATCTCAGAAATTAGTCTTGATTTACGTAAACTTGGTCAGCTCACCGGGCAACAGCAACAAGCGGAATCTGTGATTGAAGAATTTGATCGGCGTTATAAGCGTATTCGTGAGCATTATCAGAAATTATCAATGGTCGATGTTTTCTATCAGCTTTGGCACGACCCGCTTCAGAGTATTGGTCCAAAGAGTTGGATCGAATCTCTGATTAACGATTGCGGCGGGAATAACCTGTTTAATGACGCGGGTGTGCCTTATCCGATGGTCTCGATTGAATCAGTGCTTGTAAAAAATCCTAAAGTGATTATTATACCGCATCATTCAGGGATTGAATCTGAGAAAAAAGCGATCTGGTCAAAATGGCCGGAAATTTCAGCGGTAAAAAACAACCGTATTTTTACTCTCAATGGTGACCTTCTGCACAGAACCACACCAAGAACTTTAGACGGCCTGGAAAGACTCTGTGAAAGAATAGATCAAGGAAGGTTAGTTAGGTAGGAGTGCGCCTCCGTGCCGCGAATTGGTTTAGAAAAATTCGCGCCGGGACGGACGTTCCTACCGGAGAAAAAAATTCAGGAGTTAAATCGATATGGATATCAAAACAATCGAGTGATCCGAGTTTGAATTGGATATTCGGGAAGTTGGTGAAATTCCAACACTGCCCCCGCAACGGTGAAGCTGGTTAATTTTGTTTGTATCAAAAATTAACCCAGATAAGTCCGGAGACCGGCTTGATTGACAATTAGGTGAACAGTCAATTCTGCATCAAGTAGTCGCTGTTCAAAATCATAAAACCGACGCGGCGGGCGTCAAACATTAATCTGGATCATCCAGATTAGAGGTAAAACAATGTACAACCGATCTAGTTTTAAAACTTTCGCGGCAATCTTCGCGATCGCATCTTCCCCTTTTGTTATTGCTGATGAGCCAGTCAGCGACGATAAAACAATCGTTATTACAGCCAATCGAACCGAGCAAGATATCAATGATATCTTGGCGGCGGTTGAGGTAATTACTCGTGAAGATATTGAAAGAATACAGCCTACTTCGATCACTGATTTATTGGAATCAATTGCAGGGCTAGATATTGTTCATAATGGTGGGGCGGGTCAAGCATCATCGCTATTTACTCGCGGAACTAATTCAGACCATACCCTGGTACTTGTCGATGGAGTGAGGGTTGGCTCAGCAACTTTGGGTAACAAGTCATTTTCTAGCATGCCTGTGGCTCAAATCGAACGAATTGAAGTGGTCAAAGGGCCGCGAGCTTCGCTTTGGGGAAGCGATGCCATTGGGGGGGTAATTCAGATCTTTACTCGTCGATTAAATCAGGGCGAATACTCAGTGCAAGCGACTATCGGTTCAAATAGTTCGGCTATAACAGATTTAAGTTTTGGCTTTGGTAGCGATAAAATAACTAACACGGTGACTTTTAGTTATGAAAAGTCTGACGGATTTGATGCCTTTGATGACTCTTCTGAATTTTCTGCCGATAGTCAGCCAGATGATGATGGATACGACCGCATTTCTGCTGCGATTCGAGGGGACTATGAGATTGCATCTGATACCGACCTTGATTGGGTTTTCCAGCTTGATCAGGGTAATAGCGAATTTGATAATAATTTCGGTGCGGATGAAACTGACTATAAAAACTACTTCTGGAATATTCGTTATTCTTACACGGTTGACCAATGGTTGACTCAATTTAGCGTTAAGCAAAGTCGTGATAACCTGGAAAATATTGCTGAAGGGCCTCAATCAATATTTGACACTAAACGCAATCAATTCAATCTATTAACACAATATCAATTAAGCGATGTCATCAGTTTTACCGGTGGACTCGAAAGATTTACCGATGACTTAAGCAATACTAAAAACTTTCAATTTGATGAAGAAAGAAGATCGACGGAATCTGTTTTTATTTCAACTCAAATGAAATTCGGTAAGTTGGTAACAGAAGCAGCACTACGCCGTGATGAAATTGAATCGATTGATAAGGTTAATACCTTTAATGTAAGTCTTGGTTATCACATGCTGGATAACTTAACTATAGCCGCTAGCCGAGCAAAAGGTTTTAAAGCTCCCACTTTCAATGATCTTTATTTCCCAGGGTTTGGCAATAAAAATCTGATTAGTGAAGAGTCGTACAATAATGAGTTTTTAGTGCGTTGGAATACCGACAATCATCAGTTATTAATCGCCTTTTTTGAAAATAAGGTCGACCAGTTAATTGCCTTTAAATTTGACCCCAATGTCGGTTTTGCACCTTTTAATGTGGACCAGGCTAAGCTGTCCGGTTATGAAGTTGGATATCAATACAATATGGGAAAACTTACTCATAAATTTACTGCGAGTCATGTTGATGCCACAGATAAAAGTATCGACCCATTTACTGGCCAGGCTAAAGATGTTCAATTAATTCGACGTGCTAAAGAGCATTATGGCTACGAGTTAATCGCTGATTTGGGGGCTTTTTCTTTCTTCACACAGTTAAACTATATTGGCAATCGACCCGATACCGACTTTAATACATTCCAGCCAGTCACCTTAAAAAGTTATATCAATGTTAATTTGGGGGCAACCTATCATCACAGTGACCAATTGAAACTCAAATTTAAAGTCAGTGATTACACCGATGCAGAGGCTCCAACTATTGCCAATTACAATGCTGCTGGTCAGCAAGTGTTTGTTTCGGTTCAATATTTAAATTTTTAATTTAGCTCTGTTTTTAGTCAAAGCTCGCTGCATTAATGTGACGAGCTTTGCTGAAAATCAGTGGTCTTGTATTTTACATAAAGTAACCCAAATATTGCGTGTTTATGGCTAAGTCAGTATCATTGCTACATCTTACTTAGCTGATTTAAGTTTAAACGATACTTAATCGGCCCCCTCATCCCTAAGGTGATATTTATGTCCAAGTTCTTTTATGACGGTAAAGCAAATAACAATAATGAGCGTGGCAGCGGTTCTATTGGAGGCAGTCAAACAGCCCGTCTAGGTACAAAAAAAGCTCCAGCGCAAATAAGGGTGAAAACTGAGGAGCGAAAACAGGAATTTGAGACCATTCTTGCAGATAATAAATGGATTGGCGATATTACTGTGGATGCAGAGCAAGATGAGAATATTCGCGATCTAGAGTTTCTGCAAGATAAGAATGTCAAAACCCATAGCGCTAGCAAAGCAGGACGAAACGATCCTTGCCCTTGTGGAAGTGGCAAAAAACACAAAAAATGCTGTGGCGCCTAATAAAGAACATTTTTGATGGTGATGAGCTGACAGCCAAAGGACTAAACCTTTAGGCCATTTTATCGATTTCTGAATTATCGGATGCCATCATCGACAATCTGAAACTCTTTATTGTCGATATCGAAAAATACCAAAAACTGATTCTGATTGGCCACTCCGGCCAAAACTTGTGGACTCAGGTAAACGAGCAGATTAAAGATTCAAACGATCCGCTTGACGATTTTAACCGTCAAGCCGTTACACAAACACTTTCAAAATGCCTTGCTGTCGACGACTATAAAAATCATCTATCCTGGCGCTCAGCCGATTAACCTGCAAGCTTTGGGAAAAGCTGCTGGCTGGCATTTTGATTCACCGATGAAAATCGGAGTTAACGATGAGTATGGCAGTTGGTTTGCTTATCGGGTTGCGGTTGTGGCCAACAGCCAATTTGTACCTTCAAAGATTGCCCAGCATAAAAGCCCATGTATTATTTGCGCCGGTAAAGACTGCATTAAAGCCTGTCCCGCCAATGCTCTAACTGATTATTCTAGTTTAAACAAGGGGCAATTCTCGATTGATAAATGTAGCCAATATCGGCTTCAATCTGATTCCCGCTGCCAATGCCACTGCATCGCTCGCGAGGCTTGTCCCGCTGGCAAGCGCTACCAATATAGCGATAGTCAAATTGAGTATCACTATGGGCGCTCCCTGGAGTGTATAAAATCACTTAAGCCTTGGTAAAATCGCCTATTTCTGGTATTTTCTGCTCTGTTGGAAAGATAATTAAATCTAATAATAATGTAGCAGAGGGCAAAATGCCAAAAGCAAGTGAATTAAAGCGCGGTATCGCAGTAGAATATAACGGCAAATTGTTGCTGGTGAAACATGTGGAATTAATGGGCAAATTAATGGGCAAATTAATGGTGACACGTCTTTCTTTGCTCTACTATGTCTAATGTGATGCCGTACCTTATGGCTAGACAAATTCGAATAGAATATCCTGGAGCGATATACCACACTACCTCACGCGGAAATGCACAGCAGGCTATATTTGATACTAAAGCAGATCGCTATTATTTTTTTCTGTTCTAGAGCAGGTCTCTGCAAACGCTATCAATGGAACGTTTACGCCTATTACTTGATGGATAACATTATCACCTTTTACGGCAAAGAAAGATGTGACCCCACTAATTTCAAGTAGAATATGACAGTCTTGGTCGATATCCAACCTTTGGCTACGCATATCCGAATTATCCTTCTATTGACGGCGTTATTGTAACGAGTACAAGCTATCACAATATCTTCGGTACAAAGATCAGTGAAACATCGGCAAATGGACAAACATCTTATTTAGGTTACAGCACTTTGGGTCGGTTAAATTTCCAAAATAGTCCCGATGGTACCTATACCACGACCGACAAGATCTACTGTAGTCAAGTCTCAGATTGTCCTGCACGTGCCTATTACAAAGAGGAGATTATCACGTCTCACGGTCCCAACTCTGTTCTTTACTTTGATGCGTTAGGCCAAAAAATTGAAGAAAAAACCGAGAACTTAACTTGCTATGACACCCAAGGTAATAGTGGTATTTGCTCGGGCGTGCAAACCGAATGGGTACACAAAATATATGGCTATAACAATAAAGGCCAAAAGGTTATTGAATCCAGAGCGCATTTTGAAGGTGAGCTAACACCAATCACGGATTTCACTAATCCCAGTGCGCCACAAGGCTACGCCAGTTTTGTTTCCGATTTTCAAGGTAGACCAACAACTCATTACCGCGCAGATCGATCGGAGTGGACCACAAGTTATAGCGGCTTTAGTACCAGCATTACTAATCCGGCAGGCGCCACTACCACCAAAACGGTTAATGCACTAGGTGAGCTGGTTGAAATGAGCGATGCAGATGGTCAGGTGGTTAATTATCAATATGACGCGTTAGGAACGCTCAAGTTAGTACGCAGACAGCATAGTAGTATTTCAGGTGATAGCGGCAATTTGGATACGGTCATTGTTAGCGATCATTTAGGTCGAAAGATATCGATGAATGATCCAGATAAAGGGCAAGTCAAATACAGGTATAACTCGCTCGGTGAGTTAGTGTGGCAAAAGGATAACAAAAACCAAATATCCGTTAGCTATTATGATTCGCTTGGGCGAGTGACAGAATCAATAACCTATACAGACTACGCCAACAATGTAATCGATTCGCATATAAAATCTTATTATGATTTAGCAGAAAACGGTTTAGGACTGCTACAAAAAGAAGAAGATTTAGTTAACGGTATTACCAGCGAAATTATTTACAATATCATGTCGCAAATGATTCGACAGAAAACCTCGTTTACTAGCGGACGCAGTTTATACAATGATGTGGTTTATGATGATTTATTCCGAGTAAAAGAAACTTATGACGCCAGTCATACTAATGCGGGTATTGCGTACGAATATTATGATAATTATCTGGTCTCAAAAACCGATCTTCAATCCAGCGTTTTACTATGGAAGTTCCTGAACGCCGATTCAATTGGTAATACAGCGGTATTTGAAAATGGAAACGGAGTGGTTAACTATAGTACTTATGATCAAAATGACGGAACCTTAGAAGCCATAATGGCCAGCAAGGGCGCAACCATTTTGCAAAGTGATGCGTTTAATTTTGACAGCTTAGGTAACTTGAGTTCCCGAGAAGATCTTGTCGTTGATATGAAAGAAACGTTTAACTACGACACTATCAATCGCCTGGATGATTGGACTACGGTATTCAATGGACAGACTGCTAATTTTAATGTCAACTACGATCACCTAGGCAACATGAGCTTTAAAACGGGTATTGGTAATTATCAATATGGTCAAACGCAGTGTGGCTTTAAGGCTGGGCCTCATGCGGTGACTACCGCAGGTAGTGAGAACTACTGTTACGATGCTAATGGCAATATGATTTCTGGTGGTGGTCGTAATGCCGTGCAATACAATACCAACGATAAACCGGTTAGCATTTCGACCAATGAAAACCATCAGATTGAATATTATTATGGTCTAGGTGGGAGTCGCTTTAAGCGGGTAGATACCGCGTCGGATGGTACGGTTAAAGAAACTTTATATGTTGGTAATGTAGAGTTCATTAGTGAAAATGGTGGTTTAACTAAAGTTCTGCGGCATATGGAAGGTGTTGCACTCGAAACCTTGATTACTCAAACAGGCGTTCGTAGTTTAGAATTTTTGCACAGAGACCACTTAGGTTCAGTGGAGTTAATTACTGATATTAATGGCGACTTAGTTAAAAAGTTTAGTTATGACCCTTGGGGGCAAAGGCGGGATGAAACCAGCTATTTACAAACTGAGTTTGATATTATTGATTCTGCGTTGGATTATTCGGTAGAGGATTTTAGGCGGGGTTATACAGGGCATGAACATATTGATGAAGCAGGTCTTATTCATATGGGCGGTCGAGTTTACGATCCTCGGCTTGGTCGATTCTTATCCGCAGATCCATTTGTAAAAACAACG
>JAUUYO010000139.1 GCA_030590405.1 Kangiellaceae bacterium | reverse complement strand
GGACAATTTTCGATTACTGGCACAACTAACAAATTGGCATCTATCTTTCAAGCCTTTTTATGGCACAAATTTTGGGCATCTGTTGAATGCTTGTAACCGGAGTTTTTAATCTAAATCGCTAGTATCAAGTTAAGCGTTGCGATATGGTCTAAAAAGTATGGTCTAAAAAAAGTATGGTCTAAAAAAGTATGGTCTAAAAAAAGATAATCGATAAGAGAAGAAGTATTGATAGGAAAAGCTGACAAATGTCGTGATGGCAGAAATAAGCGCCCAAAAGATATGGCGAATCTTATTAAGTGGTTGCTGAGCAACCGCCTGAGATCGCAAGTACTGCGGTCTTTTTGTGATTCCGACTAGCTGTGACACTGGGATTCTCCGTTAGTGAATAAAGTTAATGTAACTATATGAATATCCGATTTAAGTCATAAGTTCAAAGAACTTATCTGCATAAGGAGAATGTCTAGTGATTTATTGCTTGAAAATACAATCTAATTTGACATAAAAGAGAGCTATTATGATATACATGTTAAATTAATTATGACTAACAAAAAAGGATCTCCAATGAATTTTAGACATTTACTACTTGTTATCATTTTGTTGCTGCCAGCAGTGAGTTTTGCTCAGGACGATGAAAGATCGGTCGAACAAGAGCAGTACGAGCAGTGGGCCAAAGGAATATGGGATTCTCTTGACCGTCAAACCGGTGAAATTAAATTACCTAATGCAGTAGCTAGGCTTAATGTTCCTGATAGTTTTTATTACCTTAATCCGAGTGATGCTGAGAAAGTATTGGTTGATGTATGGGGAAACCCGCCACAGCAAAATACTCTCGGAATGTTATTTCCTGAGAGTATGACGCCATTTGACCAGGAGTCATGGGCAGTCACCATTGAATATGAAGAAGATGGTTATGTCTCAGATGAAGATGCGGATGATATCGATTACTCTGAACTATTGGAACAAATGCAGTCAGAAACTGATGAGGCCAGCCTCGAACGGCCCGTCAAGGCTATGAAGCTATTGAGTTAGTTGGTTGGGCTGCCACTCCCTATTATGACTCTATTTCCCATAAGTTACATTGGGCAAAAGAATTAAAATTTGAAGGCCAGGAATCTAATACGCTTAATTACAACATTAGAGTATTAGGCCGGAAGGGCGTCTTAGTGCTTAACTTTATCGCAGGAATGGAGCAAAAAGCTCTGATTGAGGCTCAGCTTGATTCGGTTTTAGCGATTGCAGAATTTAACCAAGGTTCAACCTATGCTGACTTCGATCCGGAACTTGATGAAATGGCAGCCTATGGGCTTGGCGCATTGGTGGCTGGTAAAGTGATCGCCAAAACAGGATTATTAGCCGCTGGGTTGATATTTTTGAAAAAGTTCGGAATTTTTATCGTGTTGGGGATAGGTGTATTTCTTAAACGTTTTTTTAGCAAAAAGGAATCGAAATAAATGGAAATTATTATGCCAATGAAAAGTGATAAACAATGACTGAGCATCAGCAAAATCAAGAGCTGGCCGATACAGGTTCAAGTTCAGATACAATCGGTAAGAATATGATGATTATCGCCTGGATCATTGCTATGGCACTTGCCACCTGGTTTTTTGGTTCTTTAGAAGATAAACAATTCAACCCTAATGAATCGCCCGTGACGATTAACAATCAAAATACCATTAAAGTTGAATTGCTAAGAAATAAATACGGGCATTATATTGCTAGTGGGAGTATCGATAACAAAGACGTCGTGTTTATGTTGGATACCGGTGCGACGCATGTTGCTATTCCTGGCGCATTAGAAGGCTACCTGAACCTTCAAAGAGGCCAGTCTTATAATGTACATACAGCTAATGGTACTGCTAAAGTTTATGCCACCAAAATCGATCGATTAGAGATAGGCGGCATCGTGTTAGATAATATTCAAGCAGCCATCAGTCCCACGATGCAAGGTGAAGAAATACTGCTCGGCATGTCTGTGTTAAAACAGTTGGAGTTTCGTCAAAAAGGCAATAAATTGACCCTGGTTCAACAAAAATTCTAAATAGCTATAAGTTAATAACCTAAGCAAAACAATCTTAAAGCTCACGTAGGCCACGGTGCCACTCTCGGTGGTGATAACCTAAGTAAATTAAACCAGGGTCTGTTGATCTTTCATAGTCCAACAGACTCTGATTTAAACCTGAAAATTAAGCCCAGGACTTAATGTATCAGGCAAGCAAACTTTCTCATTTTCTACCGATGAAATAGGATAAGAGCAATAATCCGCCGCATAATAAGCACTGGCGCGATGATTGCCGCTGGCACCAATGCCGCCAAATGGCGCTTGTGAGTTTGCTCCAGTTGTCGGGCGATTCCAGTTGACAATACCGGCACGAATCACTTGAAAGAAATGCTGATACGTTTTATGACTATCGCTCAATAACGCTGCCGATAATCCAAACTGAGTATTGTTTGCTTCTGTTAAAGCTTTTTCAAAATCGCTATAACGATAGATTTTAATCAGCGGTCCAAAATATTCCTCATCAGGAATTGAATCAACACCAGTGACATCAATAATGCCTGGCGAAACAAATCCCGTGCCTTTTTCTAAATGCTCTAGTTTCAACAAAGGCTTGCCGCCTAAGTCGGTTAATTTTTGTTGTGCACTGAGCATATCCAACGCGGCTTTTTCAGAAACCAATGAGCCGTAGAAGGGAGTGTCTTGATCATCAAAATGACCAATCTTGATATTTTTGCTGACTTCAACCAATCTCTGTAATATTTGATCGCCTTGCTCACCAGTCTCAATAAAAATCCGACGGGCACAAGTACAACGCTGGCCGGCAGTGACAAAAGCCGATTGTAAAATATCATGAACCACTGCGTCAATATCGTTAACGCCGTTAACAATTAGCGGATTATTACCACCCATTTCAAGGGCTAATATTTTCCCAGGCTGTCCGGCAAATTGCTTGTGTAATAAATGCCCAACGCTCGAGCTGCCGGTAAAAAATAAACCGTCGATATCTTTATCGCCCGCTAGTGCAACTCCGGTTTCGACTTCGCCCTGAACCAGGTTAATCACACCGCCAGGAAGGCCCGCAGCGAGCCAGACTTCTAATGTAATTTGTGCTACTTTTGGGGTTAATTCACTGGGTTTAAATACCACCGTGTTGCCCGCTAATAGTGCCGGAATTATATGACCGTTTGGTAGATGTCCCGGAAAATTATAAGGACCAAATACAGCAACCACGCCATGAGGTTTATGACGGATATAAGCTTTAGCCCCCGCCATTTTACTTTCGACTTCACCAGTTCTCTCTGCAAAGGCTTTTTCAGAAATCGCAATTTTGCCGATCATTCCAGCAACCTCACCGTTGGTTTCCCACAATGGTCGGCCTGTTTCTTCGGAGATGGCTGTGGCTAACCGGGTTTTATTTTCCAGTAATAGTTCGCCGAATCGTTTGACGATTACCAAACGCTCTGAGTAAGTTAATCCAGACCAACAGGCAAACGCTTTTCTTGCTGACTGAACGGCTTGTTGAACCTGAGAGTTACTGGCCGATACTCCTTGCCATACCGTTTCATTTTTTGCAGGATTCAAGCTAGAAAAGGAGTGGCCTTTTCCCTCAAACCATTGTCCATCGATTAATTGGGTTTTGTTTGTCATATTTTTTACCTACTTGATTAGTTTGCGATAACTCGCAAGGTATCGCCTTCTTCAACCATTAAATGATTGGCAAGCTGTTGTGGAATAATCGCATAGCGATCATTATCACAAATCGTCAAGGGCGCTTGTAGCGCTCTAAAATCAACGACTTTGGAGTTACAGATAATATATTTCTGTTGCATGCTACTTGAATCATCGTCTGCATCATTTTTAACATCGGAGATTTTTACTTTTAACTGCCGACTTTGATTGATTGATTTGATATGTTGCTTTTGCGCTGAAATAGTCGGTCCACCATCAAATATATCGACATATCCACTGCGACAAAAACCTTCCGATTCGAGTAAACGTAAAGCAGGTTCGGTTGCAGTGTGTACCTTGTTGATCACCCCTTGAGCTTCTTTACTGAGTAAGCTTACATAAATAGGGTACTTAGGCATTAACTCTGCAATAAAAACCTTGTTTCCGGTGCCCGTCAAATAATCTGCAGTTGGAAAATCAATCGAAAAAAAGTGCTCTTCCAGCCATTGCCAAAAAGGTGAGCGGCCCTCTGTGTCGGAAACGCCACGCATTTCGGCAATAATGGTATCGCTAAATCGCTGTTCATGTTCAGCGATAAATAGAAATCGAAACCGTGAAAGAAAACGTCCATTACTATTGACTCGTGCGTTTTCTTTCAGGAACAAGGTACAGATTTCAGAAACCCCGGTATGATCGTTACACAGTGTTAAGGTTTCAACGGTATTATGAACTTTGAGTTCACTGGAAGAATGCACGACTCTCCCTAAATGATAATGGTAGAAAGGGGAGTTTAATCCAACCGCAGCTTCTATTCCACTGGTGCCAATAATTTCACCGCTATCAGTATCTTCCATCACAAACAGGTAGCCTTGATCGCCAGGTTGTTTAGGAGCAGCTTTAAACGATACTTCAGAATGGCTAATTTTATTTCTTAATAGTTCTTCGTTGACAGGTAAGGAGGTGAATCCATGACCGGAGTCTACCGCGATTTGATAAAGCGCCTCATAATCGTTCGCTTGAATGGGTCGTACAATTATCATATGAAATCTCGTTTGTTTTAAAAAACAAAAGCAGGTTTGCCATGAAACCTGCTTTTTGACGGCTATTTCTATTAAAGGTACCTATACTATTAAAGTTACCTATACTGTTAAAACTACCTATACTGTTAAAACTACCTATACTGTTAAAACTACCTATACTGTTAAAACTACCTATACTGTTAAAAATGCTTAGCTTTTAGCCATTGATGACTTTCGCGACTGCTTTTTCAAATAACGCCATGCCTTGTTTGATATCTTCATCAGGGATCACCAGAGAAGGTGCAAAACGAACTACGTTTAAACCAGCGATTAGAACCATTAAACCTTCATCCATTGCGGCCAATAAAATTTCTTTGGCTTTACCCTGGTATTTTTCGTTTAATGCAGCGCCAATCAAAAGGCCTTTTCCTCGGATTTCAGAGAATATCTGGTGCTTTTCATTAATTTCGTTAAGGTGTTTTGTAAATAAATCAGCTTTGCTTTTAACTCCATCTAATACCTGGCTATCATTAACTGTATCGAATGCCGCTTCGCCAACGGCGCAAGCTAATGGATTACCGCCATAAGTGCTTCCATGAGTACCGATCTTTAAATGTTTAGCGATATCAGTGGTTGTGATCATCGCGCCGATAGGAAATCCACCGCCCAGCGCTTTGGCAGTTGTTAATATGTCCGGTGTAACATCTAAGTCCATATAAGCGTAAAGGCTGCCTAATCGTCCAACCCCGGTTTGTACTTCATCAAAAATAAGCAGTGCATTGTTTTCATCACAAAGCTGTCTAACGCCTTTGACAAATTCATCCGTTGGTCGAATAATTCCACCTTCACCTTGCAGAGGTTCCATAACAACGGCACAGGTTTTATCAGAAATAAGTGCTTTAACGCTATCTAAATTATTGTATTCTGCGTGAAAAACATCCGCAGGTTTCGGGCCAAAACCGTCAGAATAAGCCGGTTGACCACCAACCGTCACGGTGAAAAAGGTTCGGCCGTGAAAGCCTTGTTTGAAGGAGATGATGTGGCTTTTCTGCTCGCCATAGTTATCCAACGCCCAACGCCTGGCAAGCTTGAGCGCCGCTTCATTTGATTCGCCACCAGAATTAGCAAAATAGACTTTATCGGCAAAAGTTGCATCGACCATTTTTTTAGCCAATCTTAATGCCGGTTCATTGGTCATGGTATTAGACAAATGCCATAACTTTTGGCCTTGCTCGGTTAATGCTTTAACTAAAGCAGGGTGGCAGTGCCCCAAACAGTTGACCGCAATACCACCAGCAAAATCAATGTATTCGTTATCTTGTTGATCCCATATTCTGGAACCTTCTCCTCGTACAGGAATGACTTTAGACGGTGAGTAGTTTGGAACCATAACTTCATCAAATAATTCTCTGGTAACGGGATTTGACTCTGACATTTGTTAGCTCTCTCTTAAGTTATAAAGTGACAATCAATCAATTAATATAAATAGCAAATTTGTTTAATTCGACGTTATCTTTTGCAGGGCATCATTATGTATAACCTAATTGTTAATTTGAAGTGTCAATATAGATAAAATCATGATATAAAACACTCAAATTGCTAAAGTAAGGTATCAAAATGGCAACTGAGAGTGAAGAAAGGCTAATTTCTGTACTGCGAGAAGACGTTCGAGCGACTATTTCTGACATCGCCCGTAAACTCAATGTTTCCCGGGCAACAGTCCTGGCGAGAATATCCAAGCTTGAAAAGGAGGGGGTAATTATTGGTTATACATTACTCCTGGGTAAAGATTATCTTAATCAATTTGTTTCAGCCCATGTTGCGATTGCCGCAGAGCAGAAAAGTTCTGCGCTGGTATCGTCGGGCTTAATGAAAATAGAGCAAGTTTCAGCAGTGCATGCGATAAGCGGTGAATATGACATGATCGCGATCATTCATGCCAGAAATACAGAACAACTCAGTCATTTGATAGACCATATTGGGAATCTGGAAGGGGTAGTCAGGACCAACACTTCGGTAATATTGGAAACTAAAGAAAAGCGTTAGAAAAAGGAAGATGGAAAACCTTCCCCCAATAAACCTTTTAAAACTTGCTAGGATGGGTGAGACCCATCAGATTATTTACAATAATTTGCGAAATTGATGGGTTGGCACCCAGCCTACAAACCTGGAATCTGCTATCTATCCGGGCAATAGTGGGCGTGCAATACTTCAATAATTCCCTTAGCGACTCCATCGGCAATTGAATAATAGATGGTTTGTGACTCTCTACGGGTATTCACTATATTATCATCTCGCAATTTTGCCAGGTGCTGTGAGAGTGCCGATTGAGAAATATCGACAAGCTCGTTCAACTCAGTTACCGACAACTCGCCTTCACACAAAATACATAAAATCATTAAGCGATTAACATTAGCCAATGCTTTAAGTTGACGAGTTGCAGAATCTGCGTGTTCAAAAATTGTTGGGGGACCGCTTTGCCGACAAAAGGCAGATTCAGCAATATTTACTTCTTCCATTACGAGTAACTACTTGATATTTATATGAGTAATATCTAATCTAATGTATAAAGCTAAAAATGTCCAGACATTCGCACCAGATTTAACTACTAGCCCATGGTAATTCGATTCGTAAGGTATTAACCCCGTTTATTTGCGTTTCGCAACTTTCTTTGATTCCAGGCGTGAATAATATGCAATCGCCAAAATAAGCCTATGGCAAAGTAACCAATAATCGCAGCAACAATCGAGCAAATCGCGCAACCTAATAGAAAAGGCTGCCAAATCGACTGGATATTATACTCTAACCACTGCCAACTCAGCTCAAATTCAAACTCTGAAGCTTCGTAACCTAAAGTGATTATCCCCACATAATAAGCCAGACCAAACAAAAAAGGCATGGTAATTGGATTGGTGATCCAGACAAGCGCAACAGACAAAGATAAGTTAGCCCTGAGCAATATCGCGCCGCCAGCCGCTAATACCATTTGAAAAGGCACTGGCCAAAAGGCGAAAAAAAGACCAATTAAAAACGCTTTACTTACTGAATGACGAGTTAAATGCCAAAGTTGGGGTTCGTGAATGACTGGGCCAAAAACGCTTAGAAAACGATTATCTTTTATTTTGTCTGGGTGAGGTAAGTATTTTTTGATGAAGTTTCTTGGCATGCTGGCGTTTGGTGATAGCTCAATTTCTGTTAGTATGATTGTATCGTTAGCAAGCTGTATTAAACAGGTTTATTTTACTTTAACAAAATTTACCCTAAGCAATATTTACCCCAAGCAAGAATACAATAAATTAATCAACGCCATAAGGATATTCGTTTGATAAGAGTGTGTGCAGGATTTTTAGTCGGGTTGAGCTGCTTGTTTTGGCTGGAAAACATCCAACAGTCGACCGGTCTGCTACTTATTTCTTCAGTTTTAGTCATCGTTTTATTTTTCTTATCCAATCAGCGGATCAAAAAAATTATCCCTTTCGTAATGGGGCTTCTCTGGGGTAGCGCAGCAGTATGTGTTTGGCTTATGACAACCCCGGGGTTATTATCGATACCAAAAACTGCGAATATTCAAGGTTATGTTTGCAGTCTACCAGTTAAAAATAACCTCTCCAGTCATTATGGAAAGCCAGCAAAGTCTATTCGGCTCAGTTTTGATTTTTGTGTAACTAAGGTTGAGCAACAACCGCTTTCTTTTTATCAAGCGAATAAATTACGTTTATCAGTTTATCAGGCGAACCCGGAACAAATTGAAAAAATTATGGCCGGTAGTTTTTGGCAATTTTATGCGAAATTAAAACCGATCCACGGCCGACTCAATCCAGGAGGGTTTGACTATGAAAAATGGCTAGTCAGCGAGGGGTTTGTTGGTAGTGGTTATGTCAAAACAATGTTGGAATTACCATCGAACTTCTCGATTAAAGCTAACTTGCATGCGCTCAGGCAAAGGATATTTTCTAACCTTAATCAGGTGATACCTGCTAGTGATTCCAAAGGCATGATTTTAGCATTAGCAATTGGTGAGCGTGGTTCTATTAGTGCAGAGCAATGGCAAGCGATTAAAAATTCTGGCACTTCCCATCTACTGGCTATTTCAGGATTGCATATCGGCATCGCTGCAATGTGGAGTTATTATTTTTGTTTGTTTATATTTTCCCGTCTACGGTTTGTTATTCAAATAATTCCGGCACAAAAAATCGCAGAAGTGGTGTCCTTGTTGGGCGCTATAAGCATTGCCTTATTAAGCGGATTTGGATATCCGGCACAAAGAGCGCTCATCATGTTAGCCGTTTTTTTGTACACTCGTTGGTCGGGGCGGCATCTATCGCTGGCTAATATTCTGGCAATCTCCGTTATTCTAATAACGATTATGCAACCTTTTGCAGTGCTAACCGTTAGCTTTTGGTTATCTGTTCTGGCAGTCGTAATTATCGTATTTTTATTAAGTTATAAACAGATGATGACTAAGGGAGCTGTCAAAATAAAAGAGTGGCTACGGATCAACTGGTTTCTGTTCGTTGGTTTAATGCCGATCACCTGGGTGGTGTTTGATAGTGTTTCGGTAGTCGGTTTTTTGGCAAACTTATTATTGATCCCGTTAACCTCTTTTATAACAACGCCGCTTGTCTATATCGGACTGCTGAGTCTAATGCTAAGTCATGAGTTGGCGAGTTGGTTATTTTATTTAGTTGACAAAGTAATTGCGCTAACCTTTCAAATTCAACTGGTTCTTTCACAAACCAATAATTT
>JAUUYO010000046.1 GCA_030590405.1 Kangiellaceae bacterium | reverse complement strand
GTTCGTCGATTTCATCCATCACATCGAGTTCATCGATAATATTGATATTGGTCGGTGGATCGGAATATTCGGTCGGGACATTTTCACTTCTAAAAATTTCAAATTCGGATTGCTCAGTATTGATGCCAGCCAGCTTGCCATTGAGCAGATCGATTTTGACATCGACCATACCTTCAGGCCTGGGAAAATTTACCTGCTTTTTGCCTTTTAATGCTTTTTCCATAAATCGACGCCAAATGGGCAGGGCTGCCACTGAACCAAATTCTCTTTTGCCAAGCTTTTTACTGTGATCGCGAAAGCCTACCCAGGCCGAGGCGACATATTGAGTATTGTAGCCGGAAAACCAGGCATCCTTTGAGTCATTGGTGGTGCCCGTTTTTCCTGCGATGTCATGGCGTCTTAACAGTGAACTTTTTGCTCTATTCAAACCAGTCCAGGCGGTGCCTCGATGGATCACATCTTTTAACATACTATCAACAATATAACGATTGCGAGCATCGATAACCCGTGGGGCTATTTTATCTTCAGCTACGGCTAACAAAGGAAGATTGTGAATTGTTTTTTCTTCATCAATTGTTAAAAGTTCTTTATTGTTTAAAGACTGTTTAGTTTCTTGTTCAAGAGTTGTTGCCGGATTAGATTGTTGCTGATTAGTTTGTTGCTGATTAGATTCAGCGGTTAATTGTTTTGAACTTTCTTCAGCTTGCAGGCCTTCTTCCATTGCTTTTTGTTTGCGCTGCTCGACAATTTCTAAACATTCTTCACACACTTGAATCGGTTGTTGTTCAAATAAAACCTGGCCATGGCCATCTTCGATACGTTCAATATACCAAGGCTTAATTTGATAGCCGCCATTTGCCAAAGTTGCATAACCAGTGGCAACTTCCAATGGCGTAAATGATGCCGAGCCTAAAGCTAGGGACGGAAAGGGTTGCATATGCTGACCAGGGAACCCGATCTCTTCAAGGTATTTTTTTGCATAGCGAGGACCAATTTTTCTAATCAACCTTACTGATACAGTGTTAATCGATCGGTATAAGGCTTCCCTCAGCCTCATCGGTCCCCGATAGATCTCACTATCATTTTCTGGCCGCCAAAAGGTACCGGCAGAAGAGTCCCAATCGATGATCGGTGAGTCATTGATTAAGGAAGCAGCCGTATAGCCCTTAGCCAAAGCTGAGGAGTAAATAAAAGGTTTAATATTAGAACCGAGTTGTCTGCGCGCCTGGGTGACCATATTAAATTTGTTTTTGCGAAAGTTAAACCCGCCGACCAGTGCGTCTAAAGCGCCATTTTGTGGGTTAAGCACCACAAAGCCGCCATTTACATCGGGAATTTGTGACAGCAGGTAAATGGGTAAGCCAACGGTTTGCCCTAGTGACTGCTCTGCGATCGTCTCTGTTTCAGTTGCTTCTTTATTTTCGGTATCTGGTGGCTCAATGGTTTCGATTTTATCGGTTGCAAAAACGCGTATTACATCACCAATCAAAAAGATTTTGGCAATATCGGTGATCTTGCCAAATTCTCGGTGATTTTCATCCACGTATTCTCTCGCCCAAAGCGAATCTTCCAGCTGGACTCTACCGTGGCTGCCGTCGGCTAATAATATTTCCGCACTTTCCACATCAGTGCTGATAACGAGTGCGGGTATTAACTCGCCTATTTGGGAAAAATCGCCGATCCAGGCTAGCATGTCCGATTTTTCAATGGTTTCATCAATATCATAATGTTGCTCAACTGGTCGGTAGCCGTGGCGACGATCGTACTCTAATAAGCTACTTCTTAAAGCTTCCTGGGCGTAAGCTTGAAGGGTTGGGTCGACACTGGTATAAACTTTTAGTCCATCGCTATGGGCAGCGTCACGGCCATAACGTCTGATTAGCTCCATATGTACCATTTCGGCAATATAAGGAGCGCTCACCGTCGTTTTTGCACCATGTCGGAAGGTCTTGACTGGCGCATTGTCAGCTTGTTCAAATTGCGCCTGGTTGATATGGCCTTCTGCTAGCATGCGTCCCAAAACATGAGTTCTTCGGGTTTTTGCTTTATCGGGGCGGCTGATAGGGTTAAACACTGACTGTCCTTTTGGAATACCAGCAAGGGTTGCCAGTTGAGACAAACTTAATTGATTGAGTGTGGTTCCGTAATAAACTTGGGCCGCGGCACCGAGTCCCGCCGAGCGGTGACCAAAGGGGATTTTATTTAAGAATATTTCCAGTATTTCATTTTTACTCAATTCTGATTCCAGCTTCCAGGCAACAAACATCTCAGTAAATTTACGCGAAAAGCGTTTTTCCCGACTCAAATAATAATTTCGTGCAACCAACATGGTGATGGTACTTGCTCCCTGGCTTTTAGTACCGGTGGAAGCTAATTTGAATATCGCTCTCATTACCCCTTTAAAATCGACCCCGGAATGTTGGTAAAAACGTACATCTTCAGTCGACAGCAATGCATTAATAAAATCTTGCGGAACCTGATCTAGAGTAATCGGAATACGACGAATATCTCCAAATTCGTTAATCAGTTGACCATCTTTCGAATAAACGCTCATGGGGGTTTGCAAGCGAATTTGACGGATCGTGTCAACGGCGGGCAAGTCTGGACCTACCGCAAGGTACAGGCCGATGAAACCCATCGCCCCCATTAGTGTGAACAGTGTCACGATATAAAGAATTTTAGGTACTAGCTTTGTGATTCGTTTCATACGGGTTTGTCAAATTGGTTGCCTTAATTAACTAATCGACAGAGTATAGCGGTATTCGTTCATGGCTTTAACTACTAAGTACATGATTTGTGCGTGATTTCGCGAGATTAGTTAAAATTATTTTGTTGCCGATAGATCGCAAATAATCAAAAAAACCACCAATTCAAAGCTACAATAGTCTTAAAACTGAGTGCCTTTGACTAAAAGAAGCCTTGACAATCAGTGAAAATAACGCCAAATTGCACACATAAAAATAAAAAACAGGTGAAATTTCTGATAGTTAGAGCTATTATTTAAAGTGAAAACTATGTTTCCACCTGTAACTGGATAAAATGATAGGAAAATTGGAATTATGCTGGCTAATCTATTCGGCTCAAAAAAGACAGCTTTAGTCGGGATTGATATCAGTTCAACGGCTTGTAAGTTGATTGAACTCGGTAAAGTCGGTTCCCGTTATCGTGTTGAAAGCTATGCGGTTGAACCGCTACCCCAGGACGCCATGGCTGATCGTGACATTCGCGATCCGGAAGTTGTTGGAGAAGCCTTAAAAAGAGTGATTAGTCGCTCCGGCACCAGCATCAAGCATGCAGCCGTTTCCGTGGCAGGTTCTTCGGTGATCACTAAAACTATCCAGATGGACAAAGATCTCAGCGAAGAAGAAATGGAAAGTCAGATAGAAGTCGAAGCAGATCAATATATACCTTACCCATTAGAAGAAGTCGCTCTGGATTTTCAAGTGATCGGCGAATCTGAAAAAGTGCCTGATAAAGTCGATGTGTTACTGGCGGCATCTCGATCGGAGAACGTGTATAGCCGGGTCGATGCATTAGAGCTGGCTGGTTTAACCGCTAAAGTGGTTGATGTTGAAGCCTATACCATTGAACGAGCGTTTAGACTACTAAGCAATCAGTTGCCGGATCAAGGGGAAGGACAAATTATTGCGATAGCGGATATTGGCGCGACCAATACCAGTTTAAGTGTTCTCGAAGATTTCAATACTATTTATACCCGCGAACAAACCTTTGGTGGCTCGCAACTCACCGAAGAAATTCAGCGTCGTTATGGTTTATCGTTTGAAGAAGCCGGTATGGCAAAAAAGCAGGGCGGCCTACCGGACGATTACGAGCCAGAAGTACTCGAACCTTTTAAAGAAGCTGTTATTCAGCAGATCAGTCGTTCATTGCAGTTCTTTTATGGTTCCAGCCAATATGGCGAAGTGGACCATATCGTATTAGCCGGTGGCTGCGCAGTGATCGATGGACTCGAAGAAATGATCGAGGAAAGACTGGGAACAACTGCTTCAACGGCCAATCCTTTTGCTGATATGTCGCTTTCATCAAGAGTGAATGCTCAAGCCTTAAGTGCCGATGCGCCATCTCTGGTGAACTGTTGCGGCTTAGCGTTAAGGAGTTTTGACTAATGGCTAATATCAATTTATTACCCTGGCGTGAAGAACAACGCTCAGAACGACAAAGACAGTTTATCAGTATACTAGGTTTGATTGCAGTGCTTGGCGTGGTGGTGATGTGGTCAATCTATATTTACTACAGTGGCAAAATAGAAAACCAACGGATCCGCAATAATTATTTGCAAACTCAAATCAGGCAGCTTGACACCAAAATTAAAGAAATCACAACCTTGGAAGCTGAACGTAAGGAATTAGTTGATCGTATGGAGCTAATCCAGGATTTGCAGAAAAGTCGTCCGCAAATCGTTCACCTGTTTGACGAGATCGTACAAAAAATGCCAGAAGGCATGAATATGATTGCAATTGAAAGAAAAGGGGATGATGTGTTGTTTACTGGTATGGCCGAATCCGCCCCTCGAATTTCCAACTTTATGAGAAATCTAGCCGGGTCACAGTGGATTACCAAACCGAATATAGAAAATATTGATGATGATAAAGATTCGGGTGCTGCTCGTAAGGTCTTTAAATTGAAATCCAAAATTACCTCGCCGAGTGCGAAGAAGGAGGCCGAATAATGGACTTAGGTAGCCTCAATGAATTGGACATCAACGATATTGATTTTAACAATATGGGTTCATGGCCGGTTGCTGGTAAAGCCTTTATGGCAGCCATTATATTTTCAGCGGTCGCAGGGCTCGGGTTTTATGCCTTTATTGGCGATCAAACCGAAAATCTGGTTAAGATCGAACGGAAAGAAACCGAGCTTAAAAAAGAATTTGAAAAGAAACAGGCCAAGGCGGTTAACCTGGATGCCTACAAGCGGCAAATGCAAACTATCAAAGACAGCTTTCAAACCTTGCTGCAACAGCTTCCTAAAGCTGATCAAATGGCTGAATTACTTGACGAAGTATCTTATTCGGCCACCGGCGCAGGTTGTGAAATCGTCTCATTAGGGTTTGAAGGTGAGAAGGAAGCGGAATTTTATTCAGAAAGACCAATTCGAATTCAAGTGACTGGCGGTTATCATCAAATTGCCGACTTTGTCAGTCGAGTATCCCGCTCTCCGAGAATTGTGACCCTGCATGATTTCACGATTAAAATTGGTGAGGGTAACGTAAGCAGTTCGCCTGGTGAAAAGCTATTAATCATGAACATTTTAGCTAAAACCTACCGTTCTGACTCGGGGGAAAAATAATGTCAAATTTGGATAAAAATTTATTTTTCAAAAACTCCCTTTTTACCAGGAGCGTACGCAGTTTGACGGTTGGTTTATTTTCGGCGGCGCTTATATCATGTGGTGGTCAAACCGATGACCTGAAAGCCTGGGTGGATACCATCAAAGCAAAACCGCCAGGAAGGATTGAGCCAATGCCTGATGTTAAGGTTTATCAGCCGCATGATTACGCCTCAGCCGCAGAGCGCAGCCCATTTGCAGGAATGCAACCCGAGCTGGAGGCTCAGCTTAAGTTATTACACGAAGGGTGTGATGAGTCAGTGCAACCTAATCCCGATCGTCGGCGAGAAGATCTAGAAAGATTTTCCCTGGATTCCATGGAAATGGTAGGTACTTTGAATCGACCGGGCAAGGAGTGGGGCTTGCTACGAATGACGGCAGGGCCAAATAATGGTCAGGTAGTCAAAGTGGTGGTTGGGGAATATTTGGGTATTCATCACGGACAAATCAATAATATTTCTGACCGGCAGATCGAAATATCGACGTTGGTGCCTGATAACAAAGGTTGTTGGGAAAAAAGAACAGTTTACTTAACGCTGGCAGAAGGGTAGCGGGCACTAGGAGAATTTATGAGTACTCAGGATAACATCAATCAAAAAAAATTAGGAGTAGGGCTTATGGCTGCCCAATATTTGAAACGGTGTTTGGTTATTGTTGCTGCATTATTAGTTGGCGTTGTCAACGCAACTGAAATAACCAATGTTGGATTTAATGTGATGCCGGGAGACAAGGTGGAAATTCGTATCACCATGGACTCCCCTCCGCCCAACTTTAAAGAGTTTACTACAGTAAATCCTGCGCGTATTGCGATGGATTTTGATGGAGTGACGATTAATTTAGCTAAAAAGACCCACAATGTTGGCGTGGGTGTGACACGCAGTGTGACGGCTGTGGAAGCTGGCGGCAGAACACGTTTAGTGGTTAATTTAGTGGAAATGACGCCCTATGCTACCCGCATAGAAGGTAACGAGTTGGTGTTAACGGTTGGTCATGGGATCGAGCCAAATAGCGCTAATTCAAGTGCCGTGTCAGCCAGTAGTCAGCCGCGCGATACTGCCAGCAGCAGTGCTAACGATATCAGCAATATTGATTTTCGCCGTGGTGAAAACGGTGAAGCGAGAGTGATCATTGAATTAGCCAATACTCATCTAGGTATTGATTTACGTAAAGAAGGTCGCACAGTTTTGGCTGATTTTGTTGACGCATCGATTGCCGATGAACTTATCAGAAAATTAGATGTGATTGATTTTGCCACGCCAGCAAAGCTGATTTCGACCAGTCGAGTGGGTAACAACGTACGTTTGGCAATTGATACTTTAAATGAATTTGAGTACTTAGCTTATCAAGCGGATAATTCTTATATTATTGAACTAAAGCCGCTTACCGAAGAAGAAATTGAGCGTAAAAAACTGAAAGCACCCGTTTATACCGGGGATCGCCTATCGCTTAATTTCCAATCCATCGCGGTGCGCTCTGCTTTGACTATTCTTTCAGAGTTTACCAATATTGATATGATCACCAGTGATACGGTTTCAGGTTCGATTGCGCTGCGTTTAAACAATGTTCCCTGGGATCAAGCCCTGGACTTGATTTTAAGAACCAAAGGCCTTGCCAAGCGTCAAAATGGAAATGTGATGCTGATTGCTCCTGCCGAAGAAATTGCCGCAAGAGAAGCATTAGAGCTGCAAACGGAAAAACAAATTGAACAGTTGGCACCCTTGCAGTCCGAATTTATCCAGGTAAATTATGCCAGAGCTTCCAATATGTCAGAGCTTATTTTAGCTGCAGGCGCAAACTATTTAAGTGCGCGGGGTAGTGTTTCGGTTGATGAGCGGACCAATACTTTATTAATACAAGACACCGCTAAAAAATTAGACTCGATCCGTCAAATGGTCAATCATTTAGATATTCCAATTCGTCAGGTGCTGATAGAGTCTAGAATCGTGGTTGCTGATAATGGCTTTACCGATGAATTAGGGGTCAAGTTTGGGGTTTCCGATTTAGGTAGCCAGGCAGCAATTAGTGGCGATCAGACTGGTAGCGACGCGCTTTTGTTTGGTGCTAACCCGAGCGATCGTTCGTTATCGGTTAATCTGCCGGTTTCCCAAGCTGCTGGAAGCATTGGGTTAACCTTTGCCCGTTTAGCCGAAGGCACTATTTTAGATGTCGAACTGTCAGCATTGGAAGTAGAATCCCGAGGCGAAGTTATCGCCTCTCCAAGAGTTTTTACTACCAATAATAATGAAGCTTATATCGAATCAGGCGAAGAAATTCCTTTCTTAACCGCCAGTTCGGCCGGTAATACCACTATAACCTTCAAAAAAGCGGTATTAAGTCTAAAGGTCACTCCCCAAATCACCCCAGATGATCGTATAATTCTAGACTTGCTAATTAAGCAAGATAGTCGCGGTGAAGATACTGTGTTTGGTCCGGCTATCAATACTAGAGAAGTGGGTACCCGAGTCTTGGTGGATAACGGAGAAACCATTGTTTTGGGTGGCGTTTATCAGCAACGCGTTAATCATCAAGTAACCAAAGTGCCTTTATTAGGTGATTTACCGGGGATAGGTGTATTATTCCGTTCAACCAAGGATTCATCGTCAAAACAAGAACTGTTGATGTTTGTAACACCAAGAATAGTCAAAGATACAATACAATAAATCTAATTAAATAAAATAACGCAAAACCCGCTGTTGCGGGTTCTTGTGTTTTTGATGCAGGATAAAGACAAAACAAACGCATATGAAAGGTAAAAGAAATATATTCTTAGTCGGCCCCATGGGGGCGGGTAAAACCACTATCGGAAAGCAATTGGCTCAATTGCTTCATTTAGAGTTTGTCGATACTGATCAGGAAATCGAATCTCGTACGGGAGCACCCATCGATTGGATTTTTGATATCGAAGGTGAAGCAGGATTTCGGGTGAGGGAAAAAGAAATTATCGCCGAGTTGTCCCAGCGGCAGGGAATTGTGCTGGCAACGGGGGGCGGCGCAGTGGAGGCTCCAGAAAATCGAACTTTTCTGGCTAGTCGCGGTATAGTGGTTTACTTGGAAACATCCATTGAACAACAATTAGAGCGAACTCGCAAAGATAAACGGCGGCCTTTATTGCAAAATAATGATGATCCTGAAGCGACATTAATTGATCTGCACAAAAAAAGAGATGCGCAATATCGAGAAATAGCCGATATCATTGTAGCCACCAACGAAAACTCTATTAAGTCTGTGGCTAATAAAATCGCTAATCAAGTCAACGAAAACTAGGCGAGAGTTTATGCGCCAGTTGAGTTTACCCTTAAAAGACTCTCCATATACCATTTATATAGGAAGCTCCCTACTTGCTGAACAAGTACTTTTGACCTCATATTGTGAGGGAGAAAAAGTACTTATTGTCAGTAACGACATTGTTGCGCCTTTATATTATGACAAGCTGGTTTCGTCACTTACAAATAAAAAAATCCATTCAGTGATCATCAAAGATGGCGAAGTGAATAAAAGTCGGACCAGCTTTTTTCAGATTATTGATTACCTGGTAGAAAATAACTTTCGTCGCAATGATACCTTGATTGCTCTCGGTGGCGGTGTCATTGGAGATTTATCCGGTTTTGCTGCGGCCAGTTATCAAAGAGGTATGAATTTTTTGCAAGTACCCACTAGCCTGTTGGCTCAGGTTGATTCATCTGTCGGTGGAAAAACTGCCATCAATCACGTTATGGGTAAAAATCTGATTGGCGCTTTTTATCAACCAGTTGCTGTTATTATTGATACTAATAGCTTGGAAACGCTGCCCGATAGAGAGTATTTTTCCGGATTGGGAGAAATCGTTAAATATGCACTGCTAGGTGAAAATAAAATACACGAATTACTGAGCAATAACATTCAGAAAATTCTGGATAGAGATGAAGCTATTTTACAGCAGTTGATCTATTTAAGTTGTCAGAAAAAGGCAAGTATCGTCGCCAAAGACGAAAAAGAAAAAGGCGAGCGTGCGCTGTTAAATCTTGGCCATACCTTTGCTCATGCATTAGAGACATTAACCAGGTACCGTCATTACTTACACGGAGAGGCTGTTTCAGTCGGGATTCTAATGGCGTTGAGCCTCAGTTATAGAAAACATCTTATTGACCAACAGGTAATTGATGACTATACCCGGCTATTTGAGCAGTTAAATTTACCGACCAAAATTGATGTTAAAGTTGATATTGAAGAATTTTTGCTAGCCATGACTAAAGATAAAAAAAACCAGTCAGATTCCTATCGAGTGATACTGGTCAGCCAGCAAGGTTGCATCATACAGGAAGAAACGGATAAAGCACTTTTGGCAAGCGTAATAAAAGAGTATATTTCTTAGAGCATAGCGCTGAAGCCAAATACTTAAAAAGAAAAGGTGTAGCGGTGGAAACTTACATTAGCCAACAAAAAAAACACCTGTTAGATTCTCTGGAAAATCAAGTACGCTTTTCTCAGCTTGTCGCTGTGGTGATTGGCGAGAAAGGTATCGGTAAATCTTTTCTTCTTCAGCAATTGCAACAGCGTGTCGAAACAGACGTTGTTATTGCAAGAATAGACGCAAGTTTAGCGATGACTGAAGACCAGTTGGAAAAAAATATTAGTTTGCAGTTAGGCCTCAATTGGCAAGAAATTGGGACTAGTTTAGAACAGCAGATCCAAAATGACTTACAAAAAAAAGTGCTTATCACGATCGATGAAGCCCAATTACTCTCGAGCAGTTGTCTGGAATTTATTCTTCAACTCAATCAAAATCAGCTTCATTTGCAGGAATCCGTTTTATTTATATTGTTGGCAGGTAATGTATCCCTACCGCGCATGATCAATGAAACCAATATCTTTAAACAGCACCAGGAAATGTGTGTTGTTTTTCAGATCGAGCCAACCCAGCAACAAGAAACGAAAGCGATGGTAGCCGATTATTGCACTCAAAAAATGCAATGGGCTGATGATTTTTATGAAGAGAAAAAGTTGGATTATTTTTGGCAGTTATCAAAAGGTAACCCGGCGGAGCTTAACTATCATTTATCTCGATGGATCGAAGAAAATCAACACACGGAAATAGTTGAAATATCCCGTGATGGAAAAACCTCCTATTTAAGATCCGTTCTTTATATACTGGTCGTTGTCGGCCTGATTAGTCTTTTGTATTTTCAGGATGAAGTTAATAACTGGATTGCAGCGGGCAGCCAGATTAAACCTGCATCAGAAGATAATACTCAAGTGCAGGACTCTTCCCCTTCATCGGATGAGCGGTTTGTTGTTAAAGAAAAAATGCTCGAAAAGAGCATTGAAAACCAACCAGTCGAAAACAGTGAACAATCAAATGTTAGCCAACCAACCATTACTACCAGGCAAACCACCGAGCAATCAGAATCTTCGACTCAGCCATCGCACTTGATTGGGGCGAATAGCCATACGCCGACTGGCAATACAGAGGCTAATATAGAGACTAATACTGATAGCGACAACATCGTTATAAAAACGCAAGTTGATGTCAATCTTAATGAACCAATCGACCCACCATCACTAGCAAAAGAGCTGACAGTCGAACAACCAGATACTCAAGTCGTGCCCAACTTGACTATCGATGAACAGTCTTTGCTTAAGCTAGATAAGAAACTGTATGTGCTTCAGTGGATGGGACTTAGCCAATTGAAAGCAGCTGAAAATTATAGGAAAACACACCCGTTGGCCAATAAAATGACGATTTACCGTCGCGCTAACAACGAGAAAATACTTTATCTGGTGATCAGCGGCCAGTTTTTATCCTCAATGCAGGCAGATGTCGCAAAGGCAGAATATAAAAAACGAGGTTACAACGGTATACCCTGGGTGAAGTCTATCGTTGCAGTACAAAACGAAATTGTGGCTTTTCGAGATTCTGCTATTCGTTAGGGTGTCGATCCTGTCGCTGTAAATCCTAGGATAATGAGTATCAATCTTTGCTAGCCTCAGGTAAAATCCGGTAAATTTTACAACCTCCCGCAGTTCTTATGTTAAAAAATGATCGTTATATCAAAGCAGCACTTAGCCAACCTGTTGATAAAACTCCCGTATGGATGATGCGTCAGGCTGGGCGTTATTTGCCTGAATATCGAGAACTCAGAGCCAAAGCCGGTGATTTTATGGCGCTTTGCACTAATCCGGAGCTGGCCTGTGAGGTCACTCTACAGCCTTTGAGACGTTATGAGTTAGATGCGGCGATATTATTTTCTGATATTTTAACCATCCCAGATGCCATGGGGTTAGGGCTTTATTTCAAAACCGGCGAAGGTCCCGCTTTCAAAAAACCAATTAATGATATTAATGATATCAATCAGTTATTTGTTCCTGATGTATTTGATAAATTGAAATATGTGACTGATGCGGTCAGTACCATTCGTAAAAATCTGAACAATGAAACCCCGCTGATTGGATTTTCCGGTAGTCCATGGACATTAGCCACCTATATGGTTGAAGGTGGGACCACCAAGAACTTTGGCAAAGTGAAAGGCATGATGTTTTCTGAGCCAGCAGCGATGCATCAATTGTTGGATGTACTCGCTAAATCGGTAACCGCTTATCTAAATGCGCAGATAGAAGCTGGCGCACAAGCCGTAATGTTATTTGATACCTGGGGAGGCGTTCTGTCCACCCGTGATTATCAGGCCTTTTCACTGCAATATATGCAACAGATTATTAACGGCTTAATACGGGAAAAAGACGGCAATAAAATCCCCGTGACTCTCTATTCCAAAGGTGGCGCGGGTTGGTTGGAAAAGATGGCAGAGACTGGTGCCGATTGTATCGGATTAGATTGGACGATTGATATCGATTTGGCCAGAGCAAGGATCGGCGATAAGGTTGCTCTTCAGGGTAATATGGATCCTTGTATATTGTATTCGACACCGGAGTTAATTGAGCAGGAAGTTGCGGATATATTAGCTAAGTATGGCAATGGTTCTGGGCATGTTTTTAATCTGGGGCATGGCATTCATCCGACTATTGCGCCGGAGAATGTAAAAGCTTATGTGGATGCGGTGCATCAATATAGCAAGCAATACCACCGATAAACTCTATAAAGCCATTCCCCACGAGCGCAGGGAATGGTGTTCTATGTAGACTACACTACATCGCAACGTTAACAATTCCCCATTCCTCAAAGTCGCCACTGGGGAAAGTAGCTTTCACCGAAATAAGGCCCGATTTTGCTTGTGTGGGCGCTTCGATGGTAAAAGGGTAAACCCCGCCACCATTATGGTTGTCGTTACCCCACACTCCCCCGCCAAATTTAATTGAGCCTGTAGTGGTGTTAAATTCGATTTTTGTTCCTGCCGGTAAAGGCTGATTGTGTAAGTCTGAAATGATAACGTGGCCGCTAAAAACCTCTTCTGGCGCAAGGGTAATATTACCGTTTGCTGGATTTTCAACTTTTATATAGGGAGCACCACCAGACATAATAAGAACCAGACTACGTCGTATATTTAAAGATTTCTGGACATTGGAGCAGCCTGCGTGTTCCGGAATTGAGCATAACACTCCATTATATAATGAGTCTTTTAGATCAAAGCTACCATTACCATTAAAATCAAGTGGAATTTCGGCATCGCCTCCACTTTGTTCTGCGGGATCGTTTTGACCGGGGTTAAAAAAACCGTCTTCATTATAGTCGGTAAAGCCTTCATCCAAATCGTAGGGTAAACCGCTAACATTGGTCCCCAAAAAGGCGGCGACTTCGGAATCGTCAAACCGACCATTACCATTTGAGTCAGGGAAAGACTCCTCTCCAACAGTGGACGCAGTAACTGTGACACGGCCACCGTAGGGCTGGCCTAATGAGCTTGGGTTTGGGGTGATGCCATCTGCAAGAAATATCAGGTTGCTGGCACTCGGCCCTAAATCACCATCGGCAGTACGATAATAAATCTGTTTGGAATGAACTGTCCCTATAGGTCGAGGTAGTTGAGATCTCCATACGACAGAGCATCGGCTATCGGTGCCTGTTGTGCAAGAGCCTTCTATTTCCCCCCCTTCGGGTCGAATTGAGACTGTAGTACCTACAGGTACAGGATTATTAAACCCATCAGCCATTAAAACAGAAATCGTAGTAGTCGCTCCGTCTATTTCCCAGGCTTCAAGATTAAAAAATTCAGCACTTAACGAAAAACTATCCTGATCAGGGATGCCTGATGAAATAACAAGATTACTCGACTGAGTGGAGATTAAAGGATCACTGGCATCAATCGACGCAGTGATACGAACAGGCGTAGATACTGTGCCCGAGTTAACAACTGTTTGTACTAATCCATCGGCATTACTTGTTGCAGAAGCCGGGTTTAGCTCAATGCCTCCGACACTTGTATTGAGTTCGAAATTAACCAATTGTCCGTTAGCAGACTGTCCGTTAGTATCTTTAACTTTAAATACTATGGTAGAGCTTTCCGAGCCGCCGATGCCACCTGCGCCTTGAATAGCTATATTTTCTGGAGTCGCCGATACAAATTCGATACTACTCACATCAGCAGAAAGAATATTCACAGCTCCCGAAGCAGACAGGTTGATTCCACCAGCATTGGCGGTAATATTGATAGCATCATCGCCAACACAGCCTTGTGCGAGGTATGTACTAGTTGCGATGCCATTTATTGTTGTTATCGGGGTGCTTAACAACGCAGTGGGTGTTGCAGCGTTTGAACATGCTGAGGAAAAATTAACATCTACAGGCTCGGTAAAGACAACGCCGTTTTGATCGACGATGGTAACAGAAACTGTGGTAGTACCTCCGGCAGATATTTGCGCGGTACCAATTTCTGCAACACCTTCTACAAAAGGATTTCCACTGCCCATCATTACATTGGTCGCACCGACAACATAAACGATACTAGCGCTTTCTCCAGAACTTAGTGTTGCTAAAACTGTCCCAGCTCCTAAAGTGCTACCAGCAAGCAAGTCAATAATTGCTTGATTACTACTATCAGTAATTGCGGTTGGAACGGGAATTTCGCCTACATCGGTGGTAAATGTAACAATAACGGAAGAAGTAATACCAACGACCGTCGCAATCACACGAGCTGGGTTGGAAGAGGTGACGGTTCCAGTTGTGGTTCCAGTAGAAGCTGACACTAATTCTAAAGTGACAGTAATGACTGGATCCGTACCACCAGGTGGTCCTGTCCCATCATCAACAAAGCCACCACTCGAACCACCACAAGCGCTCAATACTGACATGACAATAAAAGTAGCAATAAGATATAAATTCTTAGCTGGTGAGGATGCTTTTTTTAACCAATCCATCACAAATCTCCTGTGATCTGACAATCGATAAGCTTTTGCGTGACGCAAAAAACTCTTTAAATTATGATAATTCCCAATATGCTGACTAGCAGCCTACCTAATCGTGAGGCATTTTACAATCCTAAAACATAAAATATTCACTAAAAACAATGGGTTCTCAGTTAAAGTTAGACCAATTTCTCATTAAAGCCAAGGTCCTGATTCTGATTTTGGCAAGTCTGTCCCTAAATATTAGCAGTTATGTACAAAAAGCAGGAATGTTTTGTCCTGAAGTGAGCTGTTTTACCGATAAAGCCCCTGTCAGGAAGCACAAACCTGCAACAGGGTCAAAAGTGATTCTGACTTGTAGATTTTATAAAACCGGTTAATATGCTTGAATCTGGAAAAATCCATCCATCAAACTAATCTATAAGGAAAATGAAAATGCAGCCCAGACAATTTTTTTATCTCGTTGCGTTTGCATCAATTGCTACCATAGTCGGGATAAGCCAACTATGGTCTAAAGCTATCTACCTTATGTGGCTTGTTGCGCCCATTATTGCCGTTGGCTTTTACGACATTTCGCAAAAAAAACACACAGTTCTTCGTTTATATCCAGTGGTTGGCCACATTCGATATCTTCTGGAAGCCTTTCGCCCTGAAATTCAGCAATATTTTGTTGAGACGGATATCAACGGAACGCCAATCAGTCGAGAGTTCCGCTCTCTGGTTTATCAAAGAGCCAAAGGTGTTCGTGATACCCGGCCCTTTGGCACGGTGTTTGATGTTTATCGTGATGGCTACGAATGGATCAATCATTCGCTTGCGCCGACAGACGTACACAAGGTCGAATCAAAAGTATCTTTTGGCGGACCCGATTGCGAGCAACCTTATCTGGCGTCACCGTTTAATATTTCAGCGATGAGTTTTGGCGCATTGAGTAAGACCGCGATCCAGGCGCTGAATAAAGGTGCCAAAATGGGAGGTTTTGCGCATAATTCCGGAGAAGGAGGATTAAGCCCTCATCATCTGCAACACGGCG
>JAUUYO010000136.1 GCA_030590405.1 Kangiellaceae bacterium | reverse complement strand
GGCGCATTGACGCGAAATACTAAAAAGGCTCACACAACTCATGCAAAGAACCCTTCTATTTAATCAATCGATTGATTAGTCTATTTAGACTCAATTTTTTTATGGCCAAATAATAGCTCTTTAATCCGTTCAACCTTTCTTTTCACCCATGCTTTAAAATCTTCTAAAATCATATAAAGACAGGGGATCAGAAACAAAGTAATAACCGTTGCAAACATAATACCAAAGCCGATTGAGATGGCCATAGGAATAACAAACTGCGCTTGCAGGCTTGTTTCGAAATAAATCGGTAATACCCCAAAAAAGGTGGTTAGCGAAGTTAATAAGATCGCCCTGAATCGTTTGGTTCCCGATTGAATAACTGCGTCAACTACACGGGTCCCTTGTTTTCTCGCTTTGTTAATGAAATCAACCATAATCAAACTATCATTAACCACTACACCTGTAAGCGCGATAATGCCATACATGGAAAGCATATTAAGTGATTTCGATAACAAAAAATGACCAATAATTGCGCCAATTAATCCAAAGGGTATAACAGACATAATCACGATCGGTTGCAAATAAGAGCGTGTGGGGATGGCTATTAAACAATAGATCATTGCTAACGCGCCTAGAAATGCCCACATCAATTGATTTAAGAAATCCTGCTGATCTTTACTCGCACCTTCAATACCATATTGAACACTGGGATATTTTGTCAATATCTCTGGGATCACTGTTTCATTAATTTCAGTAACGACTTTTCTCGACTCCACTTTGTTGGGATCAATATCCGCCGAAATAGTAATGGAACGTTTTTGATTCACTCTAGTAATACTGGAAAAACCTGTGCCGATTTCCACATCTGCCACTTGATAAAAAGGCACCTCTTCCCCCGCTGGAGTCCGGATCCACATATTTTCCAAATCCGATATTGAACGCCTTTCTGACTCAGGGTATCGAACCATCACTTTCAATTCGTCGCGTCCACGTTGAATGCGCTGGGCTTCTTCACCGTAAAAAGCCTGCCTGACCTGACGGCCAAGATTAGTTAAGGTCAATCCGAGCACCTCGGCTTCTGGCTTAATCTTAAGCTGAATTTCCTGACTGCCACTGCTAAAAGAATTTCGAATATCAAACACACCGTCATATTCTGTTAATTTTTCTTCCAGTTCTCTTGAAGCTTCATCTAGCTGTTCGTTGTTTTGCCCGACGAGCTGAAATTCTAGCGCAGCGCCACCACCGGCATTTGTCCCGGCAAAAAACTGAAAGTCTTTGGCTCCAGGCAATTCGCCAACGCTTTCTCGCCAGATATCCACAACGTCAAAGGAAGTGAGTTCTCGCTCCTCTGGTTTTGTTAATTCCATTAAAAAACCGCCGCCAGTATCGCCATTAGTAAACAACATCGTGTGTTGAACAATGGAACGTCCATCCTCTTGAATATGCTCTTTTGCAATTTTATTGGCTGCTTTCATAATTCTGTCTAGTGCTGCATTTCTTTGGCTGACGGAAGAACCATCAACCATCGTTAAATTTCCCTGAATAAAATCACTTGGGATATTCGGAAAAACTTCGACCTTTACCAAGCTACTACTCAATAATCCAAAAGAAACAAATAATATTGCGACAAATATTGCCATCGTGTTGTAACGGTTTTTTATTGCTTTTTCGACTAACGGTTTGTATTTATCCTGGATAATATGTTCTAGCCAGCGCTTAAATTTCGCTTGTATTTTTTCTAAAATATTGGCGTTATCTGGATCAAAAGGCGCATATTTCATGTGGGCTAAATGAGCAGGTAAAATCCACTTAGATTCAATCAGAGAAAAAACCAAACAGGCGCTAACAACAATGGCTATCGCACGGAAAAACGCAGCAAAGCTTGCATCAATCATCAACAAGGGAGTAAAAGCTGCAATTGTGGTTAAAACGCCAAAAGTAGCAGGGATCGAAACTCGGTGGGTTCCTCGAATCACATTGTTAGTCGTATGACCTTTCTCTTGTATTTCAGAATAAATACTTTCGCCAATAACAATTGCATCATCGACCACAATACCCAGCACCATAATAAATGCGAACAGACTTAATAAATTAATAGAAACCGACCAGTCCCCCAGCAATGGCATAACAATAAAAGCTCCCAGAAAACATACCGGGATCCCCATCATGACCCAAAATGCAATTCGAAATTTCA
This sequence comes from Kangiellaceae bacterium, assembly GCA_030590405.1. Classification (GTDB taxonomy): domain Bacteria; phylum Pseudomonadota; class Gammaproteobacteria; order Enterobacterales; family Kangiellaceae. The sequence continues at coordinate 7,304 of JAUUYO010000136.1, read as the reverse complement.
AGAACAAGGCTAAAATAATAAAAACTAAAAATGCACCCATCAGCATATTGTCGATCATCATATCTAATCTAGCATTTAGATAAAAAGAAGAGTCTCCCCAAACACTTAATTTAACACCTTCAGGAAGTGCCTTTTGTTTTTTCTTGATATATTTTTTAACGGCTGCTGCAATTTTTAAATCATTTTGGTCACCGGTTGATTTAACTCTAATACTGGAGGTTGGCTCACCATCGAAACGAGCAAAACCTTCACTTTCGACAAATCCATCAATCACGTTGGCAATGTCACGAAGTAATAGTCTGGTACCGTCAGGATTAGTCTGGACCACTAAACTACCGTATTCCTCCCCGGTATAAGCTTGTCCTTTAGTTCTTAAAAGAATATCGCCGCCTTCTGTTTTTATCGTTCCCCCCGGTAAGTCAACAGATGAGTTTCTAACAGCCCTCGCTATTTCATCAAAAGACAGTCCATATTTTTTTAATTTAAACTCTGAGACTTCGATACTGATTTCGTAATCTCGATTACCAACAAGCTCAGCAATATTAACCTCGGGCAACGCCATGATTTCATCTCGAACTAGTTGCGCGAGTTGCTGGCGGTTTTTTCGGTCCATACTTCCGTAAACAGACACCCACAACACATTTCCCTGAAATTCTACTTTGCTAATAATGGGCTTTTCTGTCTGGCTTGGAAAAGTGGTAATGGCATCGACTTGCATTTGTACTTCATCAAGTTTTTCTGACATCGAATAACCTGATTGCAATTCCAGACTCACTCTACCCTGGCCTTCAAAAGCAAAAGAAGTCATTCGTTTAATGCCTTCAATATTTTCTATCGCTTCTTCAACTTTCAAAATGACAGATTTTTCAACTTCTTCGGGAGCAGCACCTAAATGCGGAACGACAATCGATATGGTGTTGGGGTTAAATTCAGGAAACATTTTTTTATTAATCGTCGAATAAGAAAATGCGCCCATCAGAAAAATACTGATCATTAATAGATTGGCAGCGACCGGATTTTTTGCAAACCAGGCAATGATCCCAGTTAATTTTTCCTTAACCATTACAGGCTACCTCTTTCTTTTACCGATGCTTCTTTGTCTTTAGCTTTATCGAGGCTTTTATCCGACTTCTCTCCATTCTCTTCATTTTCTTCACTCTCTCCATTCTCTAATACTGGAGTTCCTTTTGCTGCAACTCTGGTTTTATTGCTAGCCGAACCATCAGCTTCTTCCGGTTTGTTTAACTCATTATCATTCAACGGTGTCACAGGATCACCTGGCAGTCTCAGAGTCATGCCACTCACTGCGGTAGCCAGTTTTGTTAATACGATTTGCTCGCCGCCATTAAGTCCTGCGGAAATATAAATATTCTTAGAATCACTTCTTAAAATATCAACTTCAATAATATTGAGTTTTCTATTTTCATCGATAAGATAAATCTTGTTAGCCCCTCGAACAGCTTTGCGAGGAATAGCGATCACGTTTGAAGTTTCTATGCCAATGATTTTTGCTTTAACAAAAGTTCCCATAGGAATAGATGTTGCGTAACCAGTTTGTGACAATAACCCATAAGGATCTTGAATTTGTGCAACCACATAATTAACTCGACTGGAAAGATCGACAACGCCCTCCGAACGAGTAATAAAAGTCGACCACTTGTTGATTTTTCCGCCTTGTACGTTGGATAATTCAACCTGGCTGCCAACCTGATTAACTTGTCCCATCGCGGGAATATCAATATAAGCCAAATCTTGCTCTTTAATCGGCAATCTTATCTCTGCGTAATCAACAGCAAATGTCGTCGCTAGCTGCGTACCGGTAGTCACATATTGGCCAATATCAACCATTTTCGCTTTTAACATCGCATCATATGGCGCGATAATTTTTGTACGCTGTAATTTAATTTGTGCGCTTTTCACATCCGCTTCAGCAGCCTTTACATCGGCTTGCGCTTGTTGTAACTGCGGTTTTCTTAACGCCAGAATAGGCGCATTCTTTTTTGAACGGCCAGTTAAACTCCATTCTTTTTCCGCTTGCTTTCCTCTCGCGCGCTCTTCAACCAACTTTGCGCTAGCTCCATCAAGCCGAGCCTGTGCCTGCAAAAGTGCAACTTCATAACTGATAGGGTCGATTTCTATTAATTGTTCACCTTTGCTAAAAAATCCACCGACTACAAATTTAGCGGAAACCGTTTTTATCTGACCAGAAACTTCTGAAACTAGCGTAGTTTCTGTTCTGGGTGAAATACTGCCTTGCGATTCAATTTCAAAAATAACTTTACCTTTTGTCACTTCGATCACATCAACTAATGGCGCTTTACTAACGATTGCTTTTTTTTGAGGTTTTGGCGCCATTGCTCCCATAAAAACAAACAAAACGATACCGGTAAGAATAATACCGATGGGGATCAATATTTTTTTAGCTCTTGAAGGTTTTCGTTTAATCGCCGTACTTGATTGATTGGCAGATGGATTCATAAGCGTTAATTCCGATGTTCTTAGTTGGCTGTTTTGAGGGACTGGATGGCGCTATTTTGAACGATTAGCTTGAGAATGTATCATGATTAAATGTAAATTACATTTTCGATTGTTACATTTGATGTCATAAAGATAGCCGGTAGTGAGCGCTTAAGCGCTGAATTGGACTCAAAGATAATATGGGTTTAAAAACTAAAAAACAGCCGTTATTCTTCAACTAACTCAAAATGATTACCACAATAAGGGCAACTAGAGGTTTTTTCATCAGATAAGGCAATATAAATTCTAGGGTGCATATCCCAGGCAGGGGTATCTTTTGGCGGGCAGCTAACGGGTAAAGACTGCTTACTGACTTTAATGGTTTTTGGCTCAGAACTCATAGAACTTCCCTGACATGATTTAAAACGACCCTCATTCTAGCCTGCATCGCCGAATATTGAAACCCTAAAAAATAGACCTTAAGAATCAATTCTCCCCACTTACTTTACAAATAGACATTAATCCAGGCTGATTGTGCACTATAAAGCCGCAATTGCAGCTGCAAGCACTTTTTAGGTGCGAAAATTAACAAAATTTGCAGATATCTCGCTGAAATGACGATATATCAAGCTGGCACGCAAATTGAATTAGCTCTATTACATTCAAAATAATGACCCCCTGCATGACTGACAATCAGCACTGCAGAAAAATAACAGAGGAGCGCAAGTTTTGTATTGGCTAACCGCAATAGTAAGACCTTTTAAACTCAATGACGTCTATGACAAGTTAATTGATGAAGGGATTGGCGGCATGACCGTCACCGAAGTCAAGGGACTTGGCAGTCAACGATCCACCACAGAAGTCTATCGGGGCGCTTCTTACTCCAACGATTTTATTCCTAAGATCAAAATCGAAATAGCCGTCAGTGAAGATTCTTTAGAAAGAATTATCGAAGCTATTGTCGAATCCGCTAAAACAGGCAAACCAGGAGATGGCAAAATTTTTGTATCAAAAATTCAACAAGCTTATCGAATTCGCACCAACGAAATCGATCTTGATGCCATTTAGAACGCCTGAAAATGCTATAACTAATAAGAGAACAAGACAATGAATACTGAAGCTTTAGCCTTTGAACATAATTACATATTTAACACTATTTTTCTGCTTTTTTCCGGCGCTCTGGTCATGTGGATGGCAGCAGGTTTCTCAATGCTCGAAGCCGGTCTGGTAAGAAGTAAAAATACCACCGAAATTCTGACTAAAAATCTTCTACTTTACGCATTGGCATGTATCGCTTATCAAGTTTTGGGCTTTGATATCATGTATGTTGACAACGCCACCGCAGGCTGGCTACCCAGTTTTGGCTTTGGTATTGATGCAACTGCTGAAGGCGCCACTCAACCAAGAGAAGTCGACTTTTTCTTTCAGGTTGTCTTTGTAGCTACTGCAATGTCGATTGTTTCCGGCGCTGTAGCAGAAAGAATGAAGCTTTCTGCATTTCTTATTTTTTCGATTTTTATGACTGCAGTAATTTATCCGGTTGAAGGATACTGGACCTGGGGCGCAGGCTTTTTAGGTGCCAGTGTTGAAGACGGCGGGATGGGATTTAGCGATTTTGCTGGTTCTGGGATCGTTCACCTGGCAGGTGCGATGGCCGCTTTGTCTGGTGTCATATTATTAGGACCAAGAAAAGGCAGATATTCCAGCAAAGGCGTTAAAGCCATGCCTGGCGCTAATATGCCATTGGTCGCTTTAGGTACTTTTATCTTGTGGATGGGCTGGCTTGGATTTAACGGCGGCTCTCAGTTAACGCTTAATTCGATAGAAGACGCTAACGCCGTCGGTAAAATATTTTTGAACACTAACGCAGCAGCAGCAGCAGGCGCACTGGTCGCCTATTTACTCAGCACCATTATTTACGGAAAAGCCGATTTAACTTTAATTGTAAATGGCGCTTTGGCGGGTTTGGTAACTATTACTGCCGCACCTGATTCACCGACTCCGGCTCAGGCGGTTTTATTCGGCGGAATTGGTGCAGGCATCGCATTTTTTGCCATCAACTTTTTTGACAAAATAAAAATCGATGACCCTGTCGGCGCAATATCGGTTCATGGTGTCGCAGGCATCGTCGGAGTGATGCTGGTTCCTTTTACCAAAGACGTGAGTTTCCTGACTCAGTTTATCGGCATCGCGGTTATATCGGCCTGGGTCTTTGGAGCAAGTTTTGTAGTTTGGTTTGCCATTAAAAAGATTATGGGTGTGCGAATTAGCGAGCAAGATGAATACCATGGGGCCGACGCATCTGAATGTGGTATCGAAGCTTATCCGGAGTTTGTTGGTAGTCAGAGTTAAGTTTATATCTTCAACCTTTCTATAACCCAAAAATAATTAAACATGAACATGATGACCTTTTGCTATGCAAAGGGTCGAGAAGACCATATCGATCTATAGGCCCTGGATAAAAGTCGTTTTTTCGGTTTATCCAGAATAAGACTCAAATATTTTTTAACTTAAGGAAACAATACAATGAAAATCGAACCAGGTAAAACATTAAAACTTACTGCTATTTCGGCCGCTATTCTGGCAACTACAAGTATCAGTCAGGTGGCCTATGCGGATGTCAGCGCTAACGTCGGGCTGGTTTCTCAATATCACTTTCGCGGCATTCAACAAACTACTGGTGCGTCTGCAAGTGTTGGTGTGGACTATGAAGATGGCAATTTCAATATTGGAACATGGGCTGCTGATGTGAGTGATGGTCTGGAAGTTGATGTTTACGGAGCTTATGGATTCAAACTGGAAAACGGTTTTTCATTGGGCGTTGGCGCAACTACGTATCAGTATACTGGCGATTTTGATAGCGCTTATAACGAAGTGAGTTTATCGGCTGGCTATGAGGCGTTTAGCCTTGGCTACAGTGTTGGTCAATGGGATGGTGTGGTCGGTAATGAGGCGGCAACTGAGAGTGACTATACTATTTTAACCCTTGCGATTGAAAATAATGGTTTCACCGGTACTGTTGGTATTTATGGTGATGAAGCTGATGGTGAGTATTTTGATATTAGTTATGCCACTGAAATTGGTGGTTTTGATGTGGGGGTTGGTCTTTTGATCAGTGGTAGTGATTTGGATGATGATGAGTCGCTTTATTTTTCTTTTAGTAAGTCGTTTGATCTGTAGGTTTTAATTTTCCGAGAGCGAGGCTTTGATTTTTTAAGTTCAAAAGCGGTTTCGCAGCGCTTCGCTCTGACTGCGACATTCTTTTTTCAAGAGCAAAAAAGAACGCAAAAATGCCCCTTACGTGACGCTCTAGGCGAACGCGAGTACGGTATTCATCCGATCTTGGCTGCGTTGTCTGCGCCTACACTCCATATTTAACATTACTATCGCAAGAGACTTAGAGGACGATGTTTCTGTGCATCCAGTTTTTCTCTGTGCCTCCGTACCCACAACGTTTCACGGAGCAAACTCTGGTTAATAGTCTTTTAGTCTGTAAAAATTTCATTCCATATTTTTTCAACACTCGCTCTTTCATCAACAAACAACTTAGCATCGACCAATTTTTCACCACTGACGATTGCCAGTTCATTAAGACTATTACGATAATTTCGATAAACTTTAATTAATTTCAGCGCATCTTTTTGATTTATCTGTTGATTCGCCTGAACATATTTAAGCGCTTCAACGGTATTGCTAGGCGGCGAATTTTGTCCAACTGATTCACTTTGGCCCTGGTTCTCATGGGGACAATATAAAATCAGATACTGCGATAAAAACTCTATATCAACCAAACCTCCTATACATTGTTTAAGGTCGATTAGATCCAAGGTTGATTTATCCAGCTCTTGGCGCATTTTATTACGCATATCTATCACATCAGTTTTAAGTTTCAGTTGATCTCTTTTTGCGTTTAAGATGCGACTTCTAATATGTTCAAATTTTTGACTCAGCTTTACATCTCCAGCAATTGCTCGGGCTCTGACTAACGCCTGATGCTCCCAAGTCCAGGCGCTTTCATTTTGGTAGTCATTAAAGGCATCAATATGACTGACCAACATACCAGAATTTCCCGAAGGTCTGAGCCGCATATCGACTTCATACAAAACGCCCAGGCTGGTTCTGGTGGAAAGAAAATGAATTAGCTTTTGCGCAAAACGAGTATAAAAACGGCTGATACTGATGGGCTTTTTTCCACTGGTTTGTGAGTCCAGAGGCTGATCAAAAAGAAAAACCAAATCAAGATCCGAGTTAAAGCCCAGTTCAAACCCACCCAATTTACCATAAGCAATAACCGTAAATCCTGTGGCAGTAGAAAGCAATGAGTCATCCCGGCTTTGATTCGCTGTAGCGAGAGCCTCTGGCTCACCGTGTCGTAATGTAATAACTCGCCAGCACTGATTGATAGCCGTTTGAATAATCACTTGCGCCAGTTGAGTCAGATACCGACTCACCTGGGAAATACTCAGTCGCTCAGACAATAATGCGGCGGCCACTCGCAACTCATTGATCTGTTTAAAGCGACGAATGGCATCCAGAATTTGTTCTTCATCATTTTCATTAACCCGTAACAGACTTTGTTGCAATTCACTTTGTAAATCACTGGTTTGCAGTGGCTCATACAAACTATTGGGGTATAAAAGTTCGTCAAATAATATTGGGCAATCAGATAATCGCTGCACGATCCAATCGCTTCGACTGACTAAATCGACCAAGTGTTGAAGGATCGGTAAATTCTCGCTCAGCAATTCTAAATAAGCCGTCCGCTTTAATATGGATTTTAGAATAATCAATAAGCTGTTGAGGGTTTTAACCGGATTATCGACCGCTAAACCAATCGCAAGTAATGC
>JAUUYO010000158.1 GCA_030590405.1 Kangiellaceae bacterium | reverse complement strand
GGATTGGCTTTTGTATCCCGTAAATTAATCCAGTAAATACCAGGAACATCAAATCCGGTTAGTACTGTTCAACATATTCAAGTGCTGAAAGGTCGCTATCCTGGCTCGGATGGGATTAAGCTCAACGTAAGCCATTCAGGTTAAGGCTGTGCCCTCATCTAATAAAGCTTAAGAATAGATGGTAGAAAATAATATTTCTATACTCGACAGGTTACTTTTCAAGACAGTGGTTTTATAGTCTCGAATGAACCCTAAACAGAAATTTTTACAGCAAACTCAACCTGAGATATTGAGAGAGAAGGGAGGAAAAGAACCGGGGATTTGATTCTTTTATTGTTTGGCTAGCGGGTACCAAATATCACCATGGTTTTCCCTTTCACATGAATATGCTCTTGCTCTTCTAAAACTTTTAGAACCCGGCCTACCATTTCTCGTGAACAACCAACAATTCGCCCAAGTTCCTGACGAGTCACTTTTATTTGCATCCCATCGGGATGAGTGATCGCGTCAGGCTCTTTAGCTAAATCTAATAGCGCCCTGGCGACTCGCCCAGTGACATCCATAAAAGCCAAATCCCCTACTTTTCGGCTGGTTTTTCTAAGCCTTAGTGACATCTGCTCTGCGAGTTTAAACATAATTTCCGGCTTTTCTTTGGCTAACGCCTGAAACCGGGCGTAACTGATTTCTGCTAGATCCGCCTCAACTTTCGCTCGTACCCAGGCACTACGATTTTGCGCCCCATCAAATAAGCCCATTTCGCCGAAAAAGTCACCTGAATTAAGATAAGCAAGCACCAGCTCTTTGCCGTCATCATCTTCGATCAACACCGTCACCGAACCTTTTATGATGAAATACAAGGTTTCCGGTTTGTCGCCAGCAAAAATGATGGTGGTCTTAGCAGCGTAACGCCGCTTATGACATTGCGATACAAACCATACCAAGGTAGGATCTTGTTGAATATTATGTGGAAGAACAACGGACTCTTTTATTAGCGCCATATCTATACCTGCACCTAAGTCGGTTTTATTTGACTAAAAACCGTTAATTATTAACAATAACAATGCCGCTATCATTATTCTTGAATCGATTTAGGACTGTTCTGTATTATACACCTAATCAGATCAGCTTTATCATCCTAATGTGATTTTTAATGATAACCGAACAAGAAGCAAGTATATTTACATAGTTTTATTAACAAGTAATGAATTGGCAGGATCAGATCAATGAAAATATCGACCCAATGGCAACAAAAACAGAGATTTATAGCGACAACAGCAAAGGGTGATAAAATAGTGATGGATGGTGATGGCGGCGCTCCATCACCTATGGAGTTAATGCTTGCGGCGGTCGGCGGGTGCTCCAGCATTGATGTAGTGATGATTTTGCAAAAAGGTCGTCATGATATCACCGATTGTTGCTGTGAAGTAGTTGCTGAGCGAGCCGATGCCGTACCTGCCGTTTTTACTAAAATCAACGCTCATTACATTGTAAGCGGTAAAGATTTGAAGCTAGCAGCGGTTGAAAGGGCTTGCGAGCTATCAATCGAAAAGTACTGCTCGGCAGCGCTCATGCTGAATAAATCAGTCGAAATCAACTTTAGTTGTGAGATCAATGCTAATTAACATGATAGCAAATTATTTCAATATTAGATTCGCCCAACGTCAGTTTTGTCCAATATTAAATTACCCCAATAAAAAGATTAGGACTGAATTTGCTTCTTGATATCGTCAAGACTGGTATGCCTGACATCTTTGCCTTTCACCAGATAAACAATGTATTCACAAATATTTTTAGTATGGTCGCCAATCCGCTCTAAGGCTCTGGCGGACCAGGAAATACGCAGTGCATTTTTTATTTCTCTGGGATCTTCCATCATTTTAAGTACTAACAGTCGTGAAATATTGTCAAATTCCTGATTAATATTTCTATCGCTTTGAATAATATCCAGCGCTTCATCAACATCCATTCGTGCATAAGCGTTAAGCGCTCGATTAAGCATTTTTTTGACGCTATCGCCTAAATGACGCAATTCGACAAATTGACGAGCACTGCTATCTTCGCTCAAAAGTTTAAGTGCATTCTTACCCAACTTTTCAGCTTCATCACCAATACGCTCCAAATCGGTAATCGTTTTGATAATACTCACCATCAAACGCAAATCGCTCGCGGCTGGCTGCCTACGGGCTAAAATCTCGGTACAGACCTCATCAATTTCAACTTCCATGGCGTTCACCTGAGTATCGGTATCAACTACTTTTTGGGCCATCACTTGATCGGCCTCTAATAATGCGACCAGACCGTCAGAAACCTGTTGTTCAACCAGGCCACCCATTTTCAAAACCTGATTGCGCACTTCTTCTAGCTCTTGATTAAATCGCTTTGAAATATGCTGTGATAAATGCAGATCATTTTCCATGATAGTTGCCTCTCGTTTCGAATTCATTTGTTTATGAATGATTGCTCCCCTCTTTATCAAAGAAGGACCAGGGAAGATTTTTTTTAACCAAATCGACCGGTAATATAATTTTCGGTTAACTTATGGGTTGGGTTGGTAAAAATTTGCGATGTGGATCCCATTTCGACTAATTGCCCCATATGAAAATAAGCGGTCGTTTGCGAAATTCTGGCCGCTTGTTGCATCGAGTGAGTGACGATCGCAATGGTATATTTTTCTTTAAGTTCATCAATCAACTCTTCAATCACTGCAGTAGCGATCGGATCAAGCGCCGAAGCTGGTTCATCCATCAAAATCACCTCGGGACTGACTGCGATACTACGTGCAATGCATAATCGTTGCTGCTGACCGCCCGATAAACTGGTTCCTGACTCATCTAAACGATCTTTTACTTCATTAAACAGTCCGGCTTTTTGCAAACTGGTAATCACAATTTCATCCAGCTCGGCTTTGTTTGAAGCCAGTCCGTGAATTTTTGGCCCATAGGCGACATTTTCATAAATGGATTTAGGGAATGGATTTGGTTTTTGAAACACCATGCCCACTCTCGCCCTGAGTAACACAGGGTCCATTTTTTTGGTATAAATATCTTCGTCATCCAGTTTAAATTCACCCTCTACTCGGCAAATTGAAATCGTGTCATTCATCCGGTTCATACAACGTAAAAACGTCGATTTACCACAACCTGATGGACCGATTAATGCGGTCACCTGATTGCGAGCAAGATCCAGGCTAATATTATTGATCGCTTGTTTGTCACCGTAAAAAACATTCACGTTGCGCATCGACATTTTGGCATCGTCTGCAAAACAATTGCCAACGGTGCCATTAATTTTTGTATCTTCAGAAAGTAAACTTTCTGATGAAGAGATATCTACCATTTTACGTTCCTGACCTTAAATTTTTCTACTTTTCGAATTTTTTTCTTAACAATGCAGCGGTTGTATTCATGACTAATAAAAAACCTAATAACACTAAAATAGCGGCAGAGGTTTTTGCCAAAAATGCCCGCTCCGGACTATCTGCCCATAAAAATATTTGCACCGGTAGCACCGTTGACGCGTCGCTGATACTGGTTGGTACGTCCACAATAAACGCCACCATGCCAATCATTAATAACGGCGCGGTTTCACCGAGTGCCTGAGCAAGACCAATAATGGTGCCAGTCATAATGCCTGGCATTGCCATCGGCAGCACATGGGAAAAAGTCGTTTGCATCTTTGATGCGCCAATTCCCATAGCCGCTTCTCTAATCGACGGCGGTACCGCTTTGATCGATGCACGACTAGCAATAATAATCGTCGGCAACGTCATTAAGGTTAGCACAATGCCGCCAACCAGAGGTGCTGAGCGCGGCAAACCGAACATATTGATGATCACCGCCAGGCCTAACAGACCAAAAATAATCGATGGCACCGCCGCCAGATTATTAATATTAACTTCAATAATATCAGTCCAGCGATTCCTTGGGGCAAACTCTTCCAGATAAAGCGCTGCCGCGACACCTAACGGGAAGGAGAGTGCCAGAGTCACCAGCATGGTCAAGATGGTGCCGGTTAAGGCACCTTTAACGCCGGCCAGTTCCGGCTCCCGTGAATCACCGTTGGTAAAAAAGCTCACATTAAACCGCTTTTCAATAAGCTCTTTATCCGCCAAGGCTTTTACCCACTGAGCCGACTTTTGATCAACACGGGCATTCGCCTCACCAGGCGTTTCAACATCTTTAAGATAAGTATCAACATCATCATCAAAGCGAACCCAGACGGCGGTTTTTTGACCTAAATAATTCGGTGAGGCCAGTAAATAATCTTTAATTGTAAATTCGGCATTGCTACTGATTATTTTAAACAGTTTACGCTTATCTTTTCTTGCTTTTACTTGTGGAAACATTTGGTATAAAGATCGTTTAAGCGCTTTACGATAATTAGCACCGTCTAATAGCTCTCGATTTGATCCTTCTATCGATAACCAGTCTTGCTGATAGCTGATTTCCAGTTTAACCCAATGCTGATGAAAGGCCGGTAACGCCTTAAAGGTAATGTCGGCAATTAAAACCAATACCAACAAAAATCCCAAAGCAACCGCCAGCCGTCCAAGTAATTTGAAACGCAATTCTTTACGATGTCTTTTACCCAGACTCGCCGCCACTATATCTGTGATCGGGTTTTTTTTATTCATTTGTGGTCCAGTCTGATTAGTCATACTGCTCTCGATACTTTCTGACCACCTTTAAGGCGATAATATTCAAAATCAGGGTCGTCACAAATAACATTAAACCTAATGCAAAAGCGGCCAATGTTTTGGGACTATCAAATTCCTGATCGCCAGTCAGCAGCGTGACAATTTGCACGGTAACCGTAGTGACTGATTCTAAAGGATTAGCGGTTAAATTGGCGGCCATACCGGCAGCCATCACCACAATCATGGTTTCGCCAATTGCTCTTGAAAGCGCCAATAAAATAGCCCCAACAATGCCAGGGATTGCCGCTGGCAATAGCACTTTTTTAATGGTCTCAGAAGGGGTTGCTCCCAAACCGAGCGAACCTTCTTTTAATGAATCAGGTACTGCGCTGATCGCATCGTCAGACAATGAAGAAACAAAAGGAATAATCATAATGCCCATCACCAGTCCAGCAGCCAACGCACTTTCAGAGGCAACACTTAAACCCAGCCAGCCGCCGAAATCTCGGATCAAAGGCGCCACGGTTAATGCTGCAAAAAAACCATAAACCACCGTCGGAACGCCGGCTAGAATTTCCAACATAGGTTTGGCAATCCCTCGCAATTTTGCAGAAGCATATTGAGACAAATAAATAGCAATCATCAGGCCGACAGGTACCGCTAAAAACATCGCGATGGCGGTGATTAATAAAGTACCAACAAATAACGGAACTGCACCAAAAGCCCCAGAGCCTGCCACCTGATCACTGCGCATCGCAATTTGTGGACTCCACTCAGTTCCAAATAAAAATTCCCAGGGCGGTACTGCGCTAAAAAACTGAATTGATTCAAATAAAACCGATAATATAATGCCTACCGTCGTCAACAAGGCGATGCCAGAACAAGCCCATAAAACGCCACCAACAATTCCCTCCATTTTTACTCTGGACTGATATTCTGGGGTAAATCGACTTAAAATATAACTGACGCTGGTTACTGATATTAATAGAATAAGCGCACTTTTTAACCATGCTGCATTTGACTGAAGTGTTACCAGGTAATTGACCGCCTGGCTTAATGACTGTTGTTCTGGATCATTTGATATTTGCATGATCGGCTGTTCAGCCATAACTTTAATATCGTTCAAATAAAGACTTAGTTGATCGCTGGATAAATTATCAACTGGTCCTGCTAAGCTGGATATTAAAAATGAGTCAATCACACTCGATTCAAAAATACCCCACACAAGTAAAATAATCAATGAGGGGATCCCGCACCAAAAAGCGGTTAACAAACCGAATTGTTTAGGTAGCGAAGTTAAATGTTTAACTTTTGTAATTCCACCGGCAATCTTAATCGCTCGCTGAATAGCAAACCAGTAGCTGAACAACGCCAGCAGCAAAATAACAAAAATTAGTGTGGATGAATTCATTTATTAAAGCCTGAAAATAGATATGTCATTGCGAGGAGGTACGACACGGCAATCTCCACGGGGTACGTAAGTAATTTGAAGTTTATACATAACCCAGGGAGATTGCCGCACTACGTTCGCAATGACGTGTAAATTTATAACTCTAACGCGGTTAGAGAAAGAACCGATTTTCTAACCGCTTCCAATTTTTCTTCACCAAGCGGAATAAGCCCTTTATCGGTCAAATAACCTTCTTCCCCCATCGCCTCTTCACTGGTAAATTCTTTTAAAAACTCTAGCATTCCAGGCACTTTTCCAACGTGAGCATTCTTAACATAAAAATACAAAGGACGAGAAACCGGATAACGACCATCGGCGATGCCTTCAAAGGTTGGCTCAACACCGTCCACTTTAGAACCTTGCAATTTATCAGAATTTTGATCTAAAAAGCTAAAACCAAATACTCCAAACGCGTTTGGATTTGCAGATAATTTTTGTACGATTAAATTATCATTTTCGCCCGCTTCAATATAAACATGATCTTCACGAACGCCGTGACAAATAGATTTATATTTGCTTTTGTCTTGCTTCTTGATTGCTTTGATCCAGGCAAACTTTTTACAACCGCCTTCTAAAACCAACTCGGCAAATGCATCACGAGTTCCTGAAGTGGGCGGAGGACCTAAAACTTCAATTTTAGTCGCAGGCAATGATGGGTTAATTTCATTCCAGGTTTTGTATGGATTAGCCACCAATGTTTCGCTGCCATCTTTGGCTGGAACGTCTTTAGCCAAAGCTAAAAATAGCTCTTTGCGGGTAACTGTCATCTGCTTTGAATCTTTAGAATTAGCAATAACAATCCCGTCATAACCCACTAAAACTTCAGTGATACCTGTCACACCATTTTTTTGACATTTTTCAAATTCGCTTTTTTTCATTCGACGTGAAGCATTTGACATATCTGGCGTATCAATACCAACACCCGCACAAAAAAGTTTCATGCCGCCACCGGTTCCGGTTGATTCAATTTTGGGCGTTTTAAAGTTTGTTGATTTACCAAATCGTTCAGCGACGACTGTAGAAAAAGGATACACCGTCGACGAGCCGACCACGTTAATAGTCTCTCGGCCAGCAGCAAAAGCCCCAGAAACGGTGCTTAATAGACTAATCGCTAATAATATTTTTTTCATTGTAATTCCTATATGCATTTTTAACTTGAGTTTAAAGGGGTCTTAGTATGTCAATGCATAGTAATTTTGGATTGTGACTAGTATATGACCCGTTTATGACAAGTTTATGACAAAGCCAACCCTTGCTTTTTATCGGTTATTTCAAGCCAATAATTTTGAGCGCCCAGCCAATTCTTTAGCCAACCAATTTAAAGGTTCTGGCCCCTGTGAGACCACAAAATTCATAAAATAATATGTAAAACTTGCGAAAACGATAGTATTACTATTATAATCGCAAGTAAAGCACGATCTAGCAAAGAAGGCACCGTGAAAAATCTACATATTCAGATAGAGATAAGCGCTGAGCTATACTCAAAAAACCCAGATTCATCGGATTTGGGAAGAAAAATCATCAGCAGTAGCATCGATATGATCGATGATATTGGTTTTGAAGCGTTTAATTTTAAAAAGTTGGGAAAAGAAATCAATTCGCCTGAAAGTTCAATTTATCGATATTTTGATAATAAACATACTTTACTGCTTTATTTAACAAGTTGGTATTGGACCTGGATGGAGTATCAGCTTGTTTTTGCTACTTCTAATATTTCATCAGCCGCCGAAAGACTACAAAAATCTGTCGAAATATTAACCAAACCCGTCACTGTCGATAATTCCATATCCTATGTTAATGAATCTCTATTAAGTGAAATCATTTTTTCGGAATCAATAAAAGCGTACCACACCAGAAACGTCGATGAAGAAAACAAGAGAGGAAGCTTTAAAGCTTACAAAAGTGTAGTTAAAAGAGTCAGTGATATTGTACTGGAGCTAAAGCCTCAATTTGCCTATCCACACATGTTAATTTCAACAGTGATAGAAGGCGCTCATCATCAGAAATATTT
>JAUUYO010000070.1 GCA_030590405.1 Kangiellaceae bacterium | reverse complement strand
TAGTTTTTGCTACCTTCTTTAACAATTTTGTCGACATCAAAGCCCGAACCGCTATCACTCAGTTCAAAAACAAGTTCGCCGCCAGCTGCCGTTGGTCGATGATCGACGGAAACACTGACAAAACCAACATCAAGCTCCTGCAACCCTTTGGTCCGTTGTTGATAATAGCTTGAAAAGCCCCCGCTATTGTTTTTAATTGTTGAATCTAAACCTAACACGCCGTGTTCGAGCGCATTGTTATATAATTCTGAAAGAACAGTAAAAACTCTCGCCCTGTGCGGCAATAATTCCTTACACGTCAGCAAGGTTTGTAAAAACATTGGGATCGGGTCAAAACTCCCTAAGGATTTTCCGCGCAACTTCAAACTCACCACTGAATTTGAGGTCCCAGAGACCGATGCGGTTGAATCTTCAGAAGTCTCAATCTGAATATTTGATTGAGTAGGAAAGCCCACTTCTAAAACACTAACATCATCCGCTTGCTCTGACTCGCCACAAAACCTTTCGACTTCGGTTAATAATTCATCACAAAAGCTGTCTTCAATCGCTGTGCTTTCAATGCACTCCAACATTCGCTTTTCACCGAACATTTCTGCATCAAAGTTGGTGGCTTCAATAATGCCATCCGTCACTACAACTATCTTGTGCTCTTTACTGAATTCAAATCCTGAACATTTGACTTCAAATTTTTGCGGTGACTGGATGCCCAGCGGTAAATGAGCTGAGTGGATCAGTTGTACACTATTGTTCTTTTGATCAACCAGATAGGAGTCTGGTGCGCCAGCATTCCAGATCGTCAATCGGTTATCCAACGAGTCGATATCAAACACAATCACACAGCAAAATACCCCGCGAGGCAAGACATTGTATAACCGGGTATTCATTTCAACCATCATATCCGGGATCAAAAACCCCTTAGTTGTCATTCCGTAAAATATCTCAGATGCTGGCAAAGCGCCAATTGCCGCAGGTAATCCATGCCCGGTAAAATCAGCCAACATCAACCGCATTCCGCCCATGGGCAGTTCGGCGGCTAACATTAAATCACCATTAAAAATGGACATCGGCGACAGGTGGTAATTAATATTTTTAGACTCCAGACACCCCCTGTGAGCGATATTATTAAATATTTTTTTTGCCGCTTCTTGCTCTTGAACCAGATGCTCGTGATGAAACTGGATCCTTTCTCTTTGTTCAGCGACGGTATCATACAAATTGATGATCCGTTGAAATGCATCGACTTTTGCTTTAATAATGATCCGGTCAATCGGCTTAGAAACAAAATCATCGCCCCCCGCATCAATACATTTGGCTAAATCACTGGCTTCGGTCAGTGAGGTTAAAAAGATGATGGGGAACCAGGGACGGCTCGACTCTTTAATGATGATTTCGGCAACTTCATACCCATTATAACCGGGCATCAATACGTCGAGAAAAACCAGGCCTGGTGCATGTTTTTCAAATTGAGAAATGGCTTTGATGCCATCTTCAGCTTGAACGACTTCATGGCCAATGTTTTCGAGGACGCGGGAAAGTATGAGCCGTTCGGTATTGTTATCGTCTGCGATGAGTATTTTCAAAATAACTCGCCTAATAGATTAAATAACCTGGAAAAAAAGCTTAAATAGACTGACTATATAATCTTGAATAACTGCTCGAAATTAGAAATGGTTAATATTTTTCGTATATCGTCGTTACATCCCTTAAGCGATATATTAGATGAATCACCACCTGAATGATCTCTCAACAATAGCAACATACCCAGAGCAGAGCTATCTAAATAGCTGGTCCCCTTCATATCCACCAGAATTTCGCCAGGTATTGGAGACATTTTCTCGTAAGAATCTCTGAACGCTTGATGCGCGCTGAAGTCAAAGCGGCCTTCTATTGAGATGGTAAGGGATTTCCCGTCCGCCGAAGTAACAGAAGTTACAGCCATGATTTGCTCCTCTAAAGGTTTAATTGTTCTGGCCCGTTCACAAACTGAGATAAATTATCTTTGAATTCAGCAGGTTATTGGCTAAATCTTACGGTGCCTGTTTTTCTATAAGCATAGTGCAAATTCAGGCTTTTGACTAATATTATTTGTTTTTTATTGCCTGAATTGAGAGATGCTTTGCCTGCCGAAGTTAAAATACAACCATTTATTGATTTTTGACTATGAATGATGCAATCTCACCGAGCGGTAATATATGCTCTGCCGCATCCAGATTTACCGCAGCACCTGGCATTCCCCAAACCACGCTCGTTGCTTCGTCCTGAGCGATGGTCGTTGCCCCCGACTCTCGGAGTTTTTTTAACCCCAGAGCACCGTCTTTTCCCATACCAGTTAAAATTATGCCCAAACACTGAGTGATCCTCGAATCGACGATAGAGCGATACATCACATCAACCGATGGTTTGTGTCGATTGACCTTTTCACCATCATCAATGTCAACCCAATAACTCCCAGCCTTTCTGGTTACTTTTAAATGGTGGCTGCCAGGAGCAAGATAGGCCACCCCGCGCTCTAACCTGGTTGCAGAACGAACCTCCCTGACTTGCATTTTTGACTCTCCATTTAACCTTTTTGCGTAAGACGTCGAAAAAGTATCTGGGATATGTTGCGACATAACAATTGGTGGAAGCCCATCAGGCAAACGAGTAATCACATCTCTAATGGCTTCGGTTCCGCCAGTGGATGCCCCGATAGCAATCAACTCAAAACGTCCTAAATCTTGCTCTATAGATAAAATACTTTTTTTGACCCTTGGGAATTTTTCCAATGCATAAAGATTACAACTTGCCGCAGCTTTTATTTTTTCAATTAAATCATCAGCCAGCTCGGTCAACTTACTTTTGACATCGGTACTAGGCTTACCAACAAAATCAAACGCACCGATTTGCAACGCCTGCATCGTGATATCAGCCCCCGCCTGGGTTAGTGTTGAAACCATAATGACTGGCATGGGTCTGAGACGCATAATATTTTTTAAAAAGGTAATGCCATCCATTTTTGGCATTTCCACATCCAGGGTGAGTACATCCGGTGAATATTTTTTGATTTTTTCGCGAGCATCGATCGGATCTTCTGCTGTTGCAATCACTTCTATCTGAGGATCGCTTTGCAAGATCTCAGTCAACAGCACCCTTATAAATGCGGAGTCATCAACAATTAACACTCTGATTTTTGGGGAGATGATTTTTTTGGATATGATTTTTTTGGACATGATTTTTTTGGACATGATTTTTTATTCCTGAGAATTTCTTGACCCATAAAGACTTTAATCAAACAATTCAATCTCACCTTCTGTTTTCTGATGAGTAATTTTATCGAAGTAACTTTCATCTCTTGTTTCAACGGTATTGTTATGTTGATTGAGTAGTTTTTTCATCTTGACCTTGCCGGTTTTGGGTTGGTACATGACCTTACGTGGATAGTTTCCGCCAACATCTTCGGCCAATAATTTCAACTTTTCCAATGCGATATATTCTCGAACAAAATTAATGTTCTTTTTACCAACATCGGTCACGCCGCGCATGACCCGACCACCGCCAAATATTTTGATCTCCAGGTTTTGTCGAGAGCCGCCATTGCGCAAGATATCGTTGATCATTTGCTCCATAGCAAAATTACCATAACGTGCCGCATCGGCTTGTTGAACCGGACTGGCTGAATTACTGATAGGCAGCATAAAGTGATTCATTCCACCGAGCCCCGCTTTAGGGTCTCTCACACAAGCTGAAATACAAGAACCCAGTATGGTGGTGATTGCTTCATTGTGAGCTGTCACATAAAACTCGCCGGGCAATATTTTTGCAGTCGACATACCGGAATGTTTATCCCAGTAGCGATTAATATGATTAAATTCTTGCCAGCAAGAAGGCAGATTTTCTCTTTCATAACCAACAGCCATTAACCGATTTTCCTAAAAATTGTTTTGCCCAAATTTTCAAACAGCCCTTTATTTCCACCCAGGCTTTCAGAGTGTCCTAAGATAAGACAACCGTTTGGTTCTAATAGGTCGTAGTATCGTTTTATTAACTTTTCCTGAGTTGGGCGGTCAAAATAAATCAATACATTTCTGCAAATAATGAGTTGGAATGGGCCATTCATCGGCCAGTCCTGCATTAAGTTAAGTTGCTTAAAATGGATGTACTGCTTCAATTGATCTGCAACTTGTCTTTGATTAACGCTGCACTCACTACTTTGGCTAAACCATGTTAAATATTCTTCTGCCACGGGCCTTAATTTGTCGATACCATAAATCCCTTGCCTTCCAGTTTCTATTACATTGGTATCTAAATCAGTTGCCAGAATTTTAAAATCAAAGCCACCAGGTCTATTGCGAAAATGCTCCCAAACCATTGCTAAGGTATAAGGCTCTTCACCGGTTGAACAACCTGCAGACCAAAAACGGATCCGTTTTTGGTGTTTAGCAAATATTTCGGGGAACAGGACTTCTTCAAGGTAGTCAAAATGGTGTTCCTCCCTGAAAAAATGAGTGAGATTAGTGGTCAGCGCATTAACAAAGGCTTTTTGTTCGTCATTATTTTCAATCACAAAATTGAGGTAATCTTCAAAGCAGGTTTTGCCGACTCTTCTCAGGCGCCTGGCAAGTCGAGAATAAACCATATCCTCTTTACGATCAGATAGACTAATGCCGGAGACTTTGTAGATGATTTTGACAATCTTCTCAAAATCATTTCTGGAATAATCGAATTCACGGTGTTTTTCTTGTGTTAATACTCCCGTCACAACAACCTCTTTTTTATACTTGTTATATGATGATAGAATACTTTTTGCAATTGAGTCCTCTGTACGAAATCAAAGAGCTAAAACTCTTCCCAGTCATCTTCAGCCACTTTAGACTTAGTCTTACTTTCCTTATTCTTTACCGGTGAAATAATTTTACCTCCTCTTGCTCCACTTTCATCTCCCGTTTTAAAGAAGCTCATCAGTTCTAACATATTTCCCGCTTGCTCTGTTAATGCTTCTGCTGCGGCAGCGGCTTCTTCAACTAACGCCGAGTTTTGCTGTGTCATGCTATCCATTTGAGTGACGGCTTGATTCACTTCTTCAATACCGTTGGCTTGCTCTTCACTGGCGTTGGCAATTTCGCTGACTAATCCTGAAACACTACGAACCGATTCGACAATTTCTGCCAGTTTTTGTCCAGAATCATTCACCAGTTCAGTACCTTGATTGACTTTATCCACACTGTTACTGATTAAGCTCTTAATTTCTTTAGCGGCGCTAGCACTTCGTTGTGCAAGGTTTCTAACCTCGGCAGCGACTACCGCAAACCCACGCCCCTGATCACCGGCTCTGGCAGCTTCAACAGCGGCGTTTAACGCTAGCAAATTAGTCTGGAAAGCGATTTCATCGATAACCCCGATAATATCGGAAATTTCTCGCGATGCATTATTGATTTCTTTCATTGCAATCACCGCATCTTCAACTACTTTGCCGCCACTTTCAGCTTGTTGCATAGTGGTATCACTTAACTGATTGGCTTTATTGGCTGCATTGGAATTTTCTTTAACCGTTGCGGTCAATTCTTCCATACTGGATGCTGTTTGTTCCAGGCTAGAAGCTTGCTCTTCAGTTCGTTGGCTAAGATCGGTATTGCCTTGAGATATTTCCCGCGACGAAGTTGATACGTGACTGGAAGCTTCCATGATCTCGCCGACCATATTACGCAGGTTACTAATCGTGGTGTTGATCGCATTTTGTAACTCTTCAAAGGAGCCTTGATAGTCACCTTGCATCTTTTTTTGTAAATTTCCTGTCGCCATCTCAGACAACACTGACTGACAATTTTCCAAAGGCTCACTGACTGTATCCATTAAAGTATTAATAGACTCGGCCAGGTTTTTCATAAAACCTTGAAACTCATCGGTTTCAATTCGTTCGGTTAACTGCCCCTTGACTGCTTGTTCAATCAACTCTTCCACTTTTCTTTGAGCGGTTACGGCTTCGGTGGTATCAGTCCACTCAACTGCCGTGCCTAAGTGATTGCCATTTTCATCACTAAGCGCAATAGCAATTAAATTAAAATGTAAATCAGCCACCTGGATACTAGAACTATAAGGGAGATTTTCTGGCTGCAACAATTTTTGTTGGTGCGCAGGATTAGCATGAAAGCTGTCAAAATTTATGCCAATAATTTTATCCACCGCAAAATTTGGTAAGGCTTTTTGGATGCCTTTTTCTCGCCGACGCAACATTTTCTCCACCGATGGATTCATGTAATTGATCACCCCATCAGGATCAGCCATCATCAGATTAACAGTCATCCCCTGAGTGGCAGAAACCAGTCGACCAATTTCAATCTCAGCGTTCACTTGTACGGTGATGTTTTCCCATTCAAGACTTGAGCCTACATAATTTCCTGTATTATCTATAATCGCTGCGACATTGAGTCTCACTGTCTGGTCGCCTAATTTGATATTGGCTTGATACGGCAGGTTATCGGGATCGTCTAATATTTTACGTTGATGGGCCGGATTGCGATGAAAATCATCGATGCATTTTCCCATCATATAATCTTCGGTGGCTTTAAAGTCAGACCAGATCCCTTGCATGACTGGCTCTAATGTTATTAATAATTTAATGGTCGCCGGATTCATATAGGTAATTAAAAAATCTCTATCTACCATCATGGTCGCCGTTGCAGAGCCTGCCATAGCGCCTTGCATACGTGCTACCGCATCATCATTGGCAATTTGAGTGGTGATATCAGACCACTCCAGACTCGAACCGATATATTCTCCACTAGCACTCATAATTGCCGCCACATTAAGCCTGACGGTCTGATCCCCAAGCTTGATATTAGCTTGATAAGGCAAGTTATTCGGATCGTTTAATATCTTGCGCTGATGGCTTGGGTTACGATGAAAATCATCGATGCATTTTCCCATCATAAAATCTTCGGTCGCTTTAAAATCAGACCACAGGCCTCGCATCACCGACTCCAGGCTTTTGAGTAGTTCTAATGTCGCCGGATTAAGGTAAGTGATTTTTAAATCTCTATCAACCATCATCATTGCTGTTTGTGATGAATTAGCCGCTTGGGCTAGCATGGTATTTAAATGAGTTGCTGCATTATCATTCATATTAGATCCTTCGCTTAAATTATTTATACTATTTATTTCAGTTGTAACTTGTAGATTTTTTTTATTTTCTATTGGGCTGTCATTTTCTAACGAACTATTTACTTCGTGTTCGCTATTATTCTGAAGACATTTTTCATTTTTTAGACACTCTTCTTTTTTTAAATCTTTTTCATTTTTTAAATTTTTGTCCATTTAATACTCTTTATTAAAACAAGTTCAGGTTAATATTTACGTGGTTAATTCTTCCAAATCAATCAACATGGACAGCTCCAAAATAATAATCATTGAATCATCAATTTTAGTAATCCCTTTAATATACTTGGTGTCAACCTTACTCCCCAGACTCGGCGACTTTTTTAGCTCACTAGCGGCTACATCATAAACATCAGCGACGGCGTCAACCACAATACCAACAATGCATTCTTGTTCGGTACTGGCTAGCTTTGTTTGTAAAATAATCACCACCGTTGTATTGGTATAAGTTGCTTCCGGGTATTGAAATCTCACTCGTAAATCAATAATTGGTACTATGGTACCTCGCCAATCAATGACCCCCCGAATGTAATCTGGAGTATTAGGCATTGGCCTTGGTTCAATCCAGCAATGAATTTCCTGCACTGCTAATATATCCACACCATACTCATCACCCCCCATCAGGAAAGTTAAGTACTGTTGCTCTGCGAGTTGAGTTTTGTCGCTACTTTTAATTGCCGCTTCAGACATTAGAAGCTCCGGTATAAGGATGATTAATTAGATCTAAACTTAACAGGTTGGTTAAATCCAGTAAGGTGACCGCATGGTCATCAATGGTCATAACACCTGCAGTAAAGCGAGCGTCAACGCCGCTACCATAATCAGGAACTGAGGTGATTTCTGATTCATCTTTATTGAAAACATCAGACACACCATCAACCACACACCCCATCAATCTTTCTTTATCACCTTTCTTTAATTTTAAGATAATAATAACGGTCGTATCTAAATATTGCTCGCCGGTGAATCTAAATCGATTACGTAAATCCATTACCGGAACAATGGTGCCTCTTAAGTTCAAAACACCTTTGATGTAAACTGGCGAATTAGGCAAATAGGTTGGACGCTCCCACCCTCTAATTTCCTGGACGCTTAATATATTTACCGCAAACTCTTCACCGCCAATATCAAAACTTAAAAACTGACTACCTTTATTTTCATCGGCAGTTTCTAAATTCATTGATGTGACATTGTCACTTTGCTCTTTTAAAACATCCTGTATTTCTGATGTCATCTCACAATACCTGGTTAATCATATTATTTTTCACTAAGCCACTCGTTTTCACTAAGCCACTCGTTTTCACTAAGCCACTCGCGCTTTGTTTGCCGAAGATCTTTCGGCTGATCGTTTAGACAATCCAACAATATCTAATATTAAGGAAACTCGGCCATCACCTAATATGGTTGCACCAGAAACGCCCTGCAATGATTTATAATGGCTTTCTAAACTTTTGATCACGACTTGTTGTTGACCTAACAATTCGTCAATTTTAATCGCAATTTTTCTATTTTCGCCTTCAACAATAGCGATCAAGCCTTCGTTGGTTGACTGTTTTTCATAAGTAATTTCAAACTCATCGCGAAGCTCAACAATCGGAATATATTCACCTTCGTTTTTATACACAGGCATGTTGCCAGCGATTCGAGTTATTTTCAGCCCCGATAAAGGGATCGACTCAACAATAGAAGCCAGCGGAATAACGTATATTTCATTAGCAACTCGTACTAGCTGGCCGTCCAAAATTGCTAAGGTCAATGGTAATCGGATCGTAAAGGTGGTGCCTTCGTTTAATACTGAGGTAATATCTACGCTGCCTCCCAGATTATTAATGTTTCGTTTAACCACATCCATACCAACTCCTCGGCCAGATACGTCGGTAACCGTTTCAGCAGTGGAAAAACCAGGCTCCATAATCATGCCGATAATTTGTTCATGAGGAATATCAATACCATCTTGAATCATGCCTTTTTCGACCGCTTTGGCGTATATAACCTGTGGATCAATACCGGCTCCATCATCTTTAATTTCGATAATAATATTACCGCCCTGATGGAATGCATTCAGGGTGACAATACCGGTTTCAGACTTACCTGTAGCTAATCTTTTTTCAATTGATTCAACACCATGGTCCAGTGCATTTCTGACCAGATGAGTAAGTGGGTCGCCGATTTGTTCCATTACCGTTTTGTCGAGTTCAGTATCTTCTCCGTTAATCACCAGTTCAGTTTTTTTACCAAGTTGTGCAGACAGATCCCTGACCATTCGAGGCAATCGATTAAATACAAATCCGATCGGTAACATTCGAATACCCATCACACTTTCTTGCAGCTCTCGAGTATTGGCTTCTAACTCTCTTAAACCGTTGATCAGTTGTTCGATTTTACTCATTTCAAAGTTATCGCCTAATTCACCAAGCATCGATTGGGTAATCACTAACTCGCCGACCAGATCGATCAGGGTATCGACTTTATCGATCCCCACTCTGATGGATGCCGTTCCAGTATTTTTTTTGGCGACCTTAGTTTGTTGTTCTTTGATTGGTACCAGTTTGTTATCGGTCTGCAAAGGTTGTTGGCTGATTTCCGGCTTGGCAGGTTTAACCGTTGCATCTGTATCAGCATCTGTATCAGCATCTGTATCAGCATCTGTATCAGCATCTGTATCGGCATCAGATTCAGATTCTACTTTAGAAACTTCAGGTTCTGCAGTATCTTCCTGGGAGGATGTTTCAGTTATTGCTCCCCCAGTTGAGTTGAGTTCTAATTTACAATCGTCTTCAACCCATTCGAAAACTTCTTTAACTACGATTTTTTCTATTTCTGCATCCAGTTCTAATTGCCAGGAAATAAAACAGGATTCCGGATCTAGCTCTTCGAAGGATGGTACCTTTGACAAATCCGCAGTCACCATCAAATGACCAAGACCACATAATTCTTTAAACATTCTGATCGGTTCATTACCGGTCTGCAAAATATAACTTTCCGGCGCGAACAAAATGGACCAGCCAGTGTTACTATCGATTGACGAAGTGTTTTTTTCTGCGTTGTCACTATCCGAACTGGTATCAGCGGAGCCACCCGCCAGTAATCGATTAAAAGAGTCGACCAGTTCGACATAATCGTTACTCGCAGCTTCTCCATCCTGCAATTTATGTAGCATGCCTCTTAAGCAATCAACCGATTTTAATAGCAGGTCAATGATTTCTCGGCTGATGCCTCGTGTCCCTTCGCGCATTTCATCGAGCAAAGTTTCCATCACATGGGTAAAATCTGCCACTTGAGAAAAGCCAAAGGTTGCACTGCCTCCTTTGATGGAATGGGCCGCTCTAAAAATGGTATTCACATTTTCAAGATCGGTGTCTTCCTCGAGGTTGAGTAACTCTTGTTCCATCACATCGAGTCCTTCAAAACTCTCTTCAAAAAAGACTTCGTGAAACTGGCTTAAATCGATTTCCATTTTACCTTCCTGATGCAATCTTTAAGGTGTATTAACCAATAACTTTATTGACGGTCGCTAATAGTTGATCGGGATTAAAAGGTTTAACAATCCAACCAGTTGCCCCGGCAGCGCGCCCTGCCTGTTTTTTGTCTGCAGATGATTCTGTGGTTAACATTAAGATTGGGGTAAATTTAAAATCAGGCAATGTTCTTAATTCCTTACATAAGGAAATACCATCCATATTGGGCATATTGACATCAGTTATGATCACATCAAATGCCTGCTTTTTGGCGATCTCCAACGCTTCATCACCATCTGATGCATCGGTGACATCAAACCCGGCGCTTTTTAGCGTAAAGGCAACCATTTGACGCATTGATGCAGAATCATCCACGGCTAAAATTTTAGTCATACATTGTTTCTCCAAATTGGAATTATTCGATTAACCCCAAGGCAGCCGTTAAACCCAGTGAATCACTTGCCTGTAAAAGTGCATCTGACGGTTTTTTCCAACTCATTCGTTTTTGACTGGCTTCGACTTCTTTTTTAAAAGCATAAATCAATTGCAAACCTGCGGTATCCGCTCTTTCTACTTTGTCAGATATTAATACGATGTGTGGTTTTTTTTCTAATGCTGCGGCCAGCCGCTCTTTAAGTCCCGACGCATGTACAATATCCAATGCAGTTCCCAAACTAACCGTCGTTTTATCGCTCAAGTTATTTGCCCCACGAATAAAGTTCTTACAAATTAAGCTTTCAAAAATCATGCAATAGTTGTGTTAAACACGACAATATTTAATGACTCTAGATAAGGTATAGCAGATATTTAACAAGATACTAATTTTTGCCTTAATTTATTGTTAGATAAATTAACGATTTAATTGATTTCCTCTCAAGTGTAGATAAAAATGGGGATCGAGGTGATACGATGGGGAAAATATTAGCAGGCTAGATTTCCAAAACGGTTTCCAAGATAATTTCTAAAATAATTCCAAAGTTTATCCAGCCATTAAATCCGTTTATGCCGCAAAAACGCCTGGGTAGACATTTCATCAACCAGGATAGATTCTCTTTTATCTGCGGCTTGCATTTCTTTGGCTCGCATGTTTTTCATGGCTTTACTAATGGCGGTTGCACGACTATTGTCTGACTGCCATTTATTCTGACATTGAGATAACTGGATAACGCTTTGTTCTACCACCAGTTTTTGTTGTTTAATCACTGAATCTAATTTGCTTAAAAATTGATGATATTGTTGCAATTGATCGCCGCTCATACCTTGTTGAGTTTGGAACGACATGGTTGCAACATATTCAATCCTATAATTGACCAGTTGCTCTAGCCTGCCTTGTTGATTCTTGCTGTGTTCAACAGATTTACCCAAGCTCTGCGCGGCAACCTTTTCTTTGTTGTCGGCTAATTTTTTGATCGGTTTTAATCTTTGAGAAGAATTCATTGTGTACCTCAAGAGAGCTAACGACGGTAGCATTGGAACTAAAACACGTCTAAATATAAGTCTAGTCGACAAATATCACTATTGCGTCATCATTTGCTGTAGTTCACCAATACTATCTTCCATATCGACCTTTTCATTGAGGTTCTGGCATAAAAACGAACGGATACGCGGCATGCTGTCAATCGCATCATCGATCAGCGGATCGGTGCCCTTTTGATAAGCGCCGACGGTGATCAGATCTTTATTTTGTTGATAGCTGGAATACAGGTATTTCAACTGGCCGATGGCATCCCGATGGCTGTCGCTGGTGATCTGATTAATCACACGACTCACCGAGCTTTCAATATCGATCGCCGGATAATGACCAGAATCAGCCAACTCTCGGGTTAGCACGATGTGCCCATCAAGGATCGCTCTGGAAGCATCGACAATTGGGTCTTGTTGATCGTCACCTTCTGCCAGGACTGTATAAAAGGCGGTGATAGAGCCCTGAGTTTCGCTGCCATTACCTGCGCGCTCAACTAATTGAGGTAAACGAGCAAAAACCGAGGGTGGATAGCCTTTGGTAGCAGGTGGCTCGCCGATAGCCAGCGCGACTTCCCGCTGTGCCTGACAAAAACGGGTCAATGAATCCATAAGCAATAACACATTTTTGCCTTGATCTCTGAAATACTCGGCGATAGTGGTGGCCGCCATCGCTCCTTGTATTCTCATTAAAGGTGAATTATCGGCCGGAACTGCCACGACTACTGCTCGATCCAGGCCTTCTTCACCTAATATCTGTTCAATAAATTCTTTAACCTCACGGCCACGTTCGCCAATCAAACCGACCACGATGATTTCGGCCTCGGTAAAACGGGTCATCATGCCAAGTAATACACTTTTACCTACCCCACTACCCGCCATCAAGCCCATTCTCTGACCTCGACCAACGGTCAATACCGAATTGATCGAGCGAACTCCAACGTCCAGCGGTTCGACGACTGGCATCCGATTGAGTGGATTAATTGGTTCTGCGGCAAGCGACCTGGTGGTGGCACAATGAATCGGTCCTTTACCATCAATAGGTCGCCCCTGACCGTCCAGCACTCGTCCTAACAATGCATTGCCAACCGGAATTTCGGCCGCTCGACCGCTAGGGATCACTCTTGCGCCCGGACCAAGTCCATGAATGCTACCGATTGGCATCAAATAGATTTTATCTTCGGAAAAACCGACCACTTCAGCCTCTTCTAGTTGCCCTGTATTGGTTTCAATTTGGCACCGCTCACCAATATTGACGCTGCAACCAACCGCTTCAAGAGTCATGCCGATCATTCGGGTTAATCGCCCTTCCACTACGATGGTATTGACGTTTGTCACTTTTTGGGCATATTGCTTGATAAATTCACTTAGCTTTTTATCGTTTGGCAATTGATCGCCCAGCTGCTTATCACTCAGCAGTGTTGGTTCATCTGTAGTCATGTTTTTTTATCCACGTTCATTTTTTTACCCTCGATCATTTTTTTACCCTCGATCATTTTTTTACCCTCGATCATTTT
>JAUUYO010000105.1 GCA_030590405.1 Kangiellaceae bacterium | reverse complement strand
TACCACTTCCAACTATGCAGATAAAACCTCAAAACGGCGAAGTAGGTTAGATTCCAAAGTTCGTATAATTTGAGGATTAGTTTTTTATTAAACAATAAAATCACGTCCTTATTTTCTCAATAACGACTTTTGACCGTTATATGAAATCAATAAGGTAAACATTTGACCAATGTAAGAGCAGGATCTTAGCCCTTACCCAAGAACAACAACCCAAATGATAAAAACAATTTCCATAAGCAACTACCGATCATTACTCAATCTAGTGATCCCTCTTAGCAATCTAAACGTAGTAACAGGAGCCAATGCCAGCGGAAAATCGAATTTATATAAATCACTTCGTTTGCTAGCAGAAACAGCGCAGGGAGGTGTGGTAAATGCCTTGGCCAAAGAGGGAGGATTAGATTCAACATTTTGGGCTGGACCAGAAAATCTGTCGAAGCGAATGAAAAGTGGCGAGGTTCCGGTGCAGGGTGGGCCACGACAAAAAAGCGCACGTTTAAGGCTGGGATTTTCAAGTGATTATTTTGGATATTCAATTTCTTTAGGGCTTCCGACACCTTCCAGTTCAGCTTTTTCACTTGATCCAGAAATAAAGCGCGAATGCATTTGGGTTGGTGACTCCTTTCGACCGGCAGGAATGCTAGTTGATCGAGAAGGTGGTTTAATCAAAGTGCGATCCGAGCGAAGTTGGGAAGTAATGCAACATGCCAACAGTTTTGACAGTCTATTCACTCAAGTTGCCGATCCCGTTAGAACACCTGAAGTCGTCAGCTTAAGAGACAATATCAGGAACTGGCGGTTTTACGATCACTTTAGAACTGACGCCGAAGCCCCTGCCAGGCAACCTCAACTTGGTACCAGAACGCCGGTACTGCATAATGATGGTCATGACTTAGCAGCGGCACTTCAAACGATTAATGAAATAGGCGACCCGTTGGCATTGTCAGAGGCAATCAGTGATGCTTTTCCTGGGGCAAAGCTCGATATTCTGGTACAAGCTGATGGCCGGTTTTCGATTGAATTTAGTCAGCACGGATTACTGCGGCCGCTTTCTGCACTCGAACTTTCTGACGGTACACTGCGGTATTTACTTTGGGTGGCGGCGCTACTCACTCCCAGACCGCCGCCTTTAATGGTTCTTAATGAGCCGGAGACCAGTCTTCATCCAGATTTACTGCCAGCGCTTGCCAAGTTAATTATAAAAGTTTCAAAGACAACTCAAGTTTGGGTGGTCTCTCATGCCTCACGATTAATCGCAGCACTCGAAAATTCAGCAGAATGTAATTCAATCGGATTAGAAAAAGAACTGGGACAAACAAAGGTGGTTGATCAAGGATTGCTCGACCAACCAATGTGGGTGTGGCCGGATAAAGGTAAGTGATATTTTTATGATTTTTGACCGTCAATCCAGTTTTCAACACGAAGGCCCGGAACTCGATTAAACTCTTTTTCATTATTGGTGATGGCTATCAATCCTTTTGATCTTGCATGCCCTGCAATCATTTGATCATATGACCCGATTGGTGTGCCTAGTTTTGCCAGTTCAGCCCGTAATTGCCCAGTGTGCGCGGCGGCTAATTCATCATAAGGTAAAACTTCAAGCCTAGCAGCAAATCCCTCAATATTCTGAAGATTTCTTTCTGGAAAAGCTGATTTTTCTGCACCAAAAATAAGCTCCATTAATGTGACAGTGGACATACACATTTGCCCGTAATTCTTAACAAAAGTTTCTTTAACAACCTGTGGTTTGTTTTTAATCGTATAAATAGCAATATTGGTATCTAACATATATTTCAACATTAGAAAGCTTCTCGCTCTTGCTCGTCAGGCTGTTCACGATCATTCATAAAATCATCGGAAACCCCTTTGCCATCAAACCAACTTTCCCACGCATCTCCGGCGGGAGTAATTAGACGCGCTCTCCCTAGCTGGATAATATCGACTCTTTTTACATGCTCCGGTAACGCCACCGGTTTGGGAAGCCGTATAGCCTGGCTTTTATTGCTTTTAAATACACTTGCTTGCTGCATGATATTTAGCTCCAATAGGATATACGCTTAGTATACCCATGCTATCAGAATGTAGGGATATGTCAATGGTATATCCCTAGCCTGTTCCTTATTAGAAAGTGCTCGCGAATAATGCAATTGTTACGTTCGTAACATTGCGGGGTGTTGGTTTCTTGGGTATAGTGGCTTAAAAATAGTCTTGCAGATTATTATCAGTGGGGTGGTTACCTGGCTAAAAACTATCAAGCTTTACCAATTGATAAAGCCGAGCAACAACGAATCGCAGGCCGTTATCTTTTTGATCCTGAGCACTTATTTCTATCCTATCGATAAATTCTCTCAGACACCCACTCATGATCCATCGTGGTAATTTCATGCATATTTTCATCAGGGTCTTTAAAGTACATCGACCAGGATATTTGATGATCAGTTATTCGCAGTTTTAGTCCATGTAATTTAAGAAAGTCGACCCAGCGCAAAAATTCTATTCCGCTAGTATTAAACGCCAGTGATATTATCGGCGGTTGATTGCTACGGGTAAACAATGCCAAGTGAATAGTGCCAGATGAGTCCTCTAAGGTCATGGGGCCATTTTTATTGTTCCAAACCTTAAATTTTGGATGTATTTTAAAGCCCAGTATTTCTTGATACCAGGCTGCTACAGCGTTTTTATCTCCAACATAAAGGTGGATATGGTCGATGCCATTAAGTCTTGGTATGTTCATTAAAATGATCCTACTAGTTTTATTGCGATATTACTCGCTTGATTAAAATAAAAAATAAGTGTAAAACCTATAGTTAACTGTAGGTCAAGGGTTTGTTTGGATGAATTTGAAAATAGAAAAGCCTTCCCCGACACCAATCGGTCTTATAAATAATGAAATCCAATTCACCTTTCGTAAATGATGAGAAAAAGTTCTATTTGAAAATTCAATCATGTAGGTAAACTCAAATTAATGTTGGAAAAAGAACGAGAACGAGCTTAGAATAGCAAGTTAGAAACTTGGAAGTAGACGTTCGGGAGTAATCAATATGGAAAGTTTCTTCAAATATTTTGAAAATAATGGTGCAGGAATATTTGTATTCATTATTTGCCTGTTTGCAATAGTCTTAATCATTAAGTGGGTAGCCTATATTTTTAGGTTTGGTCGCTATAGAGATAATGAATCCTTTGTAGATGAAAAGGGACAAGAAATAAATAACTATAAACTGCGGTTTGTGATAGCTGATTTGCTCGTTAAAATTATTAACGATTTCCGTCATTTATTAGCCTTGGTGATAATGACGATTTTTGGCCTTTCTCTTTGGTATGTGCTTTATAAGAGTAATGGCACGTTTGAGCAATTAAAAGATTCATTACAGGTCGTAATTGCCTCGTTTGGAGGTATAGTTGGAACCATTATTGGTTATTATTTCGGAGAGTCAAGTGCCAAAGCCAAAATTGGTAAGGATAATCCTACTACTATTGTTAACAACGGTGAAGTAACACAGTTTTCTTCAGTAGCTCCGGCTGGAAATATTACTAAAGTAGCCCCCCCACCACCTCCCACAGGAGATAGTGATGATTGAGTCAAAAGATCTTAAATTAGTGGGAAGTGTTTTTGACCCAAGAAAGCCGAAAGATAAGATTGTTCAAGTTAAAGGTGAGCTTTATCAAGTTCATCTATATCTTTCGGGTAAAAGCATTCCCTATGTGTCGAAAGTTGTTTACTACTTGCATGAGACTTTTAAAAATAATCAGCTTACTGTAAAACGTACGGTTGAAAATCCTAACTGTGTATTATCCATTTGGACATGGGGTCTATTTGAGGTGAAGGCTATTGTTGAAGATAAGAATGGTGAGTTATTCGAATTAAAGCATCAATTAAAATGGGATAAAGAACTCAAAAGTGATACAAAATATAAATACGTTGATTGAACGAAAAAGCACGATAATACTCGAAACTAAAGCATCAACGTTCGACTAATCTAAAAAGTGGAGCTTAATATTTTATCCGAAAGCAACAACCTAAATGATAAATGCCATTGCCATAAGCAACTACCGATCGCTACTCAATTTAGTGATCCCTCTTACTTTTTAAGACAGGTTAGAAACTAATTTTGCTCATTATAAAAAAGAAATCCGCATCTCCGTTGCTACCGGTATCTTCTGTATAGCCCCCAGCAAAAAAATGGCTGTAACCAGCAAGAATGAACCATTTTTTAGACAGGGGCTGTTTAATTGTGATGTCAATTTCGTTACCCACAAAGCTGTCTACATCACCTCCAGAATTAATGATATTGAGAGCTACGCTCCGTCTAGCTTCATTAGCTCTTAAACCTGCGTTGTACCAGGCATCTTTGGTATCCTCCAACCAGAAACTTTGCCACCCAACTCTTAACTTTGACTTTTCAAAAATATTTTTTCTGTAGACAGCTTCGAAGTTGTGAATGTTTTGGAGCGAAAAAAGGTCCATAAAACCATAGTAAGCATGATTTAATGGATAAAGATTGTCAAATGTACCATGATTATTATTTTGTTGATCGTTATCGCCGCTCGCATAATTATATGCGAATCCTAAATTACCACCTAACATCGTTTGATCGATCCCTACATGGAACATTGATGCACTATGTTTACTACTGCCAAAGTCACCGTTTTGGAAAGCACCTTGTATATCTAAATTCCACGATGCCATTGTAGAAACATATCTCGCGCCAATGGTATGAATATTGTCATCAACATTGGAATTACGTCTTAAAAAATACCAGTACTCTAGCTTAGCTTGAGAGATAATCGTTTTATCAGAAACAAATATTCCATGAAATTCACTATCGAAATAGCGATTATTACTCTGGCTTTGGTCATTGAATTCTCCAGGGTCAATCGAAACTAGTCGACTGACAAAAATATCTACTTGCCTTGCTTCACTATTTCCTAAAGTCAGCCGCGCACCATCATGAACTCTTGCTGTATTAACCCACTCAAGTGATGCAACTAATCGTTTATCGCCAAGATTTAGTTTTTGGCGACCTAATCTTAGTTTTCCTTTATCCCATTGATACTGATAATAAAGCTGGTGAAAATCGAGATTATCTGCAAAAGGTTGATTTCTTGCGTCATCGTTAATGGGAGGAAAGCCAGTCAGGCCTTCGCCAAAAATTCGAGAATCTTGAAGTTCAATATAAATCTGGTTTTTATTTGAGGGGCGCCAGTCCATATTCAAACGAAGTTGAGTTAAAGCATAATCTTGCTCTGAATCGCTTAGATTAAAATCCAGTTTGTCTTCTAAACGTACTCTTAATGAGCCTCCAAAATTAACTTCAGCAATCACCCAATCAGGCAATAATATCATCAGTAGAAAGCTGAAAAATATAAACGAATGAGTTTTTTTAGAGGTTTTCTGCCTTGAATGAGTGGCATTCAACATGATCATCTCCCAATAGTTACCATGAATAAGTCCTGTAGCATAGAGTCTAGACGAGTATCTTGAATATTCAAAAAATAAATGCCAAGAGTAAAAAACGGACTACACTTACTGTGTATGCTGATTAAACCTTCTAAGAAAGGAATTTGTTCTATGGTTCATATTAATCGTTGCAATAAAAAAATCCCCCTGTTTCAAGGAGGTGTGTGTTTATTTTTATTCGTTATTACGAGTTTTGTGATAAAGGCGAATGCCATCGACTATTCGCCGAGCCAGGTTTTTTCCCAAGTACACTATGCGAACCAACTAGCGATAGAATTGTTAGAACAGAAAGACATTACCAGATATAACTTGCCTGACTCTCAAGAAAAACAAGCTAAACCTATGCATGTATATGAGTTGCATGTATCAGTGTTGTCGGAACTGTACAATTACGCTCAATCGTTAGGGTTCAGACCTCCTCCCATTATTGTTTCCACGCCTATTTCTTATAAACCGACCGATGTCTATTATCTATCACAATTAACGGTTGCCAAACTAGAAGAGATTAGTTTAACAAAGCTTGCAACTAGTCAGGTGCAGCTCAAAACCTTTCGAGACAAAACGCCTTCAATGGTTTATCAGGAAATATTTTCACTCTATTATCGACTTAATCTGTTAAACGGACATAGTAAAATTAGCCCAAACGAGGTTTTTTCTCAGACCATTCGGATAAAAGAGGATTTGCAGAGCATATTATCAGCCCTGTCTCAGCGCCTTGATAGCTCAACAGAAAATGAACGGAAAAAACGTTTACTAACGACAGCGGTTTTTGGTACGCACCCCGATGGCTCAAGTATGGATCGTAAGCTAACGAACAAAACCCCTTCTGATGTTATTGAGATAGCTTTTCAAAATAGAGAGCAGTTTAATCTCCTGAGAGCTAGAAATAGCATGCCAACCATTGCTATCCCTGAAATGATTGATTACGACAAAATACTACCTGTTGATGTTTTTTTACAAACTCAGTTTATGATTGCCGAACTTAACTTGCTGAAGCAACCCATGAATATTAGTAGCACCACTAATCGAGGTCGCCGCTACATCGACAAAACACCGTCCGATGTTTACTATGAAATGCAACACGTAAAGTATATGCTCGATCGACTACTTAAAGTACCATCTCTCTAGGAATTAGCGATGAATTTTAATTTTCTTAATACTGTACGAAAAAAAATTCTAGCTGGGAATATTGCACTGTTAATTATTCTTATAATGGGATTGCTCTACGTTATGAATGATATCAGTCATAATCAAGTCATTGTGAACAAACAGAAAACAGCAGTAGAGCAAATGACAATAATCAGCAAAATCAAGAATCTGTTTGTTTTAGTTAGAACAAGTGCTCTCGAATTGACAGTACTACAGCAAGATGCAAGCAAACAGCAATTGGAAAATAGCCATATACAACTTCAAAAATTAATCAAAAATTCAAACATTTCTACGATTGGGAAAAATGCCGCTGAATATCAAAGTTTCTACGAAAAAATAGGACTTGCAACCATTGCTTTTGTCGATGGTCGTCGATTGCAGGGCACAGTACAATTGAATGAGAGCCTTAAACTTGCAAATAGTCTAAGTGAATCTTTCAATACAGGCTTTGAGACTGCTAACGCTAAAGTAAATCAACTATCCCAAAAAGTTTCAGAAAGCAATGAACGTATAGGTTATGTGATTAACATTATTATCATCGCAACCCTGATATTAGGCTTGGGATTATCATATTTTATAGCAAAGAAGATTAGTCGTTCTATTGTTAGCTTACAAAAAACGCTGAAAAAAATTGAAGATACTAATGACCTGACTATAGTCGCTAGTAATATATCGGACGATGAAACAGGGCATTTGGCAGATTCATTTAATCAACTAATTAGTCAACTTGGTGAGATTATTAAAGATGTCAGGCAACATTCAGAGCAAGTTGCCAGCGCATCCACAGAACTTTCAGCGATAACAGAGCAATCATCAAAAGGAGCACAAGAGCAGTCAGATGCGATTATTCAAGTTGCCACGGCAATGACTGAAATGGAGGCGACTGTTAGAGAAGTAGCGAGAAACGCAGAAGCCGCCGCAATATCAGCCGACACCGGTGATCAAGAAGCAAAAAAAGGAAAGAAAATCGTTGAACAGTCAATTATTGCAATTCAGGATATGGCTGCTGATGTTCAAAATTCTGCTTTAGTTATTGAAAGTCTAAAAGTTGAAAGTGACAGAATTGGTCAGGTAGTGGACGTTATCAATTCGATTGCCGAACAAACCAACTTACTAGCACTTAACGCTGCAATAGAAGCCGCAAGAGCAGGAGAACAAGGCCGTGGATTTGCCGTTGTTGCTGACGAAGTGCGTGCTTTGGCGCAAAGAACTCAAGAAGCAACACGTGAAATTGAAGCTTCAGTTTCTTCTTTGCAAAGTGGTACAGAAAAAGCTGTAACAGTCATTGGTGCAAGTCAATCTACGGTTGACGAAACAATTATTCAGTCCAGAGTCGCTGGAGACGCATTATTATCAATTACCGAGGCTGTTTCAACTATTCAGGCGATGAATACTCAAATCGCTACGGCTGCAGAGCAGCAACATGTGACATCAGAAGACATTAATCGAAATATTACAAATATACAGACTGTTTCAACTCAAACAGCAACTAGCACTACTGAAATTGCCTCAGCAAGTTCTGAATTGAGTCAGCTAGGCAATAAGCTTAATCATCTTGTTGCCCAATTTAAGGTAAAACCTGCGTGATATTTTTTATGAGTGCAGTTATCGAGTAGCTGTTAAGAGCTCTCCCAATTGTTCAGTTAATACGCCCGAGTTTTGATTGCCATAAAAACATCATGGCAGCATTTTAAAAAACTAAAATCCCAAGTCAATCAAATCACCACTGATCAAAAAGAAGCTACCAGTACCAAGCAGCACTTTTGCTTTGCCATCACATTCTGGGTGAAATTCAATCAGCGCTTGACCTATTTTTGGCCAAGTAGCCCGTTCCCCTGAACCCACTTCGACTTCTTGCAACACTGCAAGACCGCTCGTTGGATTAAGCGAGCAATCGGCAGAAAACAACAGTTCAGCAACTCCGAGTTGCAATGTTGATATCGAGCCTGCTGCTATGTCAAAATATTGCCCACCACCTAAAATACGGTATTTGTCGTCAGCTAAAGAATCGGCTGTTTGCTGCTGGTCAACTTCGATCATCCAAGCGTCCATATCGACGCCAATTTCAGGTTCTTCAGGTATGCTTTGCGAAAGTCGTTCATACTCCTGCTGAATTTCTTCCTCACTCAATTCAATGGTATTATCGCTATCAACATCGATGTCGATATCTACGCTAGCATAGACGACCCTTAGCTTGCCAAGTTGTCGGTTGACAGGAATAGTGGATATTTTTTGAATGGATAAAAAGCCGTTACCTGCGCTTAAATCTCTAAATATGACCGTTAGTATAGCGTCATTTGCAGAATTCCAAAGCCCAACGATGATTATTTCGCCATTGTCTTGAACACCCTCCACCGCCACTGGAAATGTCTCAGGGGTAACGGTTAGTACGATGGTTGCCAGGCAAGGGTAAGTTGAACAAGTGTTGCTACTAGAGGCATTAGCAATATCAATTCCGTTAACTTCGGCCATGGCAACTGACGCCGCATAACCCAGTGGAACCGCCGTTTTAACAACCGAAGCAATCGGCTCTACAGTTGGGGTTTGGGAAAAAGTTTCTTCGATGTTGCTGTTGTCGCCACCACTGCCACAACCGACAAGCCCCAGTAATAAAACCGCTAAAACGGAACTTAATTCCGCAAAACTTCTTTTTATGATCATATTTAACCTCTTACTTACTACAATAATGCGGCAACAACTAATTTGAGCGACTACAAACAAAGCCTCAACAGCTTAATGCATAAAAGCTTAACTAGCACTGAATAAAACACCGAAACTAACGGGTTATTTTTCAGTATTTGTTATTTTTGCTTTTTAGAGGTAGAGTTGACTAACAAAAGTGTCATTCCATTTAGTGCAGGAAAAAATGATGGTTAGCAGGGTTAAAAAATATATAATATTAATTATTTTCCTGATTAGCAGTTGTTCTTGGCAGTTAACAGATAAACATAAGCGAACAGTATTTATCGCTAATGATTATCTGATGTATCAGAATCAACGCTTTATGAAAATGTCGGAACTGAAAGGTATTATTAAGTGTGATGAGCCAATCGATATTTTTATCAGTCCATTAATAAATACTTCAACAGAAAGGTTTTCAAACGCAACTGCAGACTTTATGAAAATGTGTGGTGAGCCTGAAAAAATTATTATTGAGACAAAATAATAGTAGCCGAGCTACATAAAATAGGCCGTCGGTAATTGATGTCGTTTGCGGTGAATCCCGTTTAGTTGATTTATCCAGTGAAGCTCTGGACAAGGTCAAAAAAACGTTTAAGTTCATAATAACATGTTTCTAATTTTATCAGTGGGGATGTGCTCCAGTTAAACTTTAACCGAAAAATTGATATTCTTCACCTCTCTCTAATTTTACTCTCTAAAAAACTACAGTTGCCCTTGCTCATACAGCATATAAAAATATACCCCACCAGCAATAACTCCGGAGGCAGCAACCGCAGTCAATGCAATTTTTACCCAACTCCAAGGCCGTTCGCCTTGCACTTCGCCAGTTCGGGCATTGACTAAAAATCGATAAATTTTCTCTTTATATTGATAGGCGCTGATCCAGACCGGCAACAGAATATGTTTAAAAGAAATGCCAGAGTGCTGAGTGGTAACGGAATGAATTCGTTGCTCGTCTCCGCCAATATGTCGTCTGATCGCTATTCTTATTTTATCATCCATGATCTCTTTGGCGATCTCAAACCCTTGTTCCAAATTAATTTGATAGCTTTCGGATTT
This sequence comes from Kangiellaceae bacterium, assembly GCA_030590405.1. Lineage (GTDB taxonomy): Bacteria > Pseudomonadota > Gammaproteobacteria > Enterobacterales > Kangiellaceae. The sequence goes on along the minus strand of JAUUYO010000105.1, from coordinate 864 downwards.
AAATCCGCTGATATAATCATCTTTGTAGTTGACCATATTTTTTAGGTCCCAGGGTTCCAACTCTCGCATATATTTTCGCGGTAGAGATTTACTGGCAACGACTAATACATCATCAAAATCTTTAGTGACGGTACCTGAAACTGGATACCAACGGGTTCTTCTTTCCTGCGTCGAATAGGTTTCTCGTTTGCCATCGGAGTTGGTACGAGTGCGGGTGACAGTGACATAATAATAGATTCCACGCTGGCCGGTATAGTAACTTAAAGTGTCAGCATCATAAGTCCAATAGGGCACATACACCCCGCTAATCGCGATATGTAGTTTGGCTTTTTTCATCAGCGCATTAGGCGCAAACCACAGGCTTTTTAACCAGTCTTTGTAACTTTGTTTGGCTTCTTTCTTTTTGATTTTAAATGGTAGTAATGAACGAGGTTTTAGCAGTTTTTTTGATTTAGCGGTGGTGACAATTTCCGTGTCGCAAAATGGGCAGTTTTGCGCGGTGACGTTTTCTTCAGATGTTGATTCTGCGCCGCAAGAAGTACACTTGATAAATAACTTTTCCTCGGTAACTTCATCGTCTTTCATTTTTGCCAAGTAGGCATGAAAGTCGAGTTCTTTAATCTCTTTATCGCTCTTTGGGATTTTATTTTCAAAATCGCAATAGCCGCATTTTAATGAAGATGTCCCCGGCGCATAAGTCAGTTTAGCGCCACATTGTTGGCATTTAAATTCGCTGGCTTGATCCTGTTGTTGCGCAGGTTCTTTGGCGATTTTTTCATTTTGTTTTAAAGGAGGCGGCGTTGCTGGCATTGTAAAAACCTAAGATTTGTTTTGGGGTTTTGTAGGTTGGCCTTCAGGCCAACG
>JAUUYO010000300.1 GCA_030590405.1 Kangiellaceae bacterium | reverse complement strand
TAATACGGAAAAGCGCCTGATTAAGCTCCGTTTTAAAAATATTTTGTTAACTCCCTCCTCTCAAAGAATGAATAGCCGATTGATTTATGATTTTCCGCAATGGTAAATAACAAGCCGCCAAAGAAATAAGACTGATTAACAAAACGGTTCCAGTAAAAATTAATATTAACGGTAATATAGAAAAATATTCCGATATTTCTGGGAGCGTTGTCAAAGTCGCTATAATCACAAAAAAGCTAACACTTAGGCCGATGAGTATTGAATGTAAGTTATCTATCAGAATTAATTTAATGATATCTTTGCGTTTTGCGCCAATGGCCAGGCGTGTACCCAGTTCAAATCTGCGCATTTGAGTTCCGTAATTAATAATGCCATAGAGACCAATCATAACCAAAAATATAACAATCATTGATAGTGTCACCGTGGAAATCGAAGTCGCAGTTTGCGCGAATAACCTTAACTGATGAGCTTCTAATACAGATCCGTAACCATAGGGTGGGTTTTTCGAACCCGCTTGTTTTACCAACGCAACAATTTTTTCACGACTGAGGGACATACCATGTCGATATTTAATGATAAACGCAAAACCCGATTCCGTTGATGGCGTATAGATTCGGGGCTCACCAATAGTTAAAGGAGCACGAATTGCATCCTTAACAATACCAATAATTTTAAAAGGACTAGTGTGTTCGATTCTAATTGACCGACCTATCACTTGACCATTAGGTAGAATTTTTTTGGCGAAAGCTTGATTAACAATTGCGACCTTGTTTTCATTTTTCTCAACTTCACCTATTTTTTCACGATAAACATTATCAATATCAGTTAGTGAAAAGTTATCCCCTTGTAAGATTGTTTGTCCGATCATAGAAAAATACTGTTGGTCTATTCTATCCTCTAATGCAGAGATAGTTTGTTCCTGACCTTTCCCTTTGCCTAGTACAATAAAACGTTGCTTACGTGCAGCATTATAGATATGCGACGAATGACTAATAAATTCTACCGCTGGCTCTTCTGAAAATATTCGCTTTATATCGACTACAAAAGCATTTCTCATTTTAGCATTTGGGAACGGTAATTTGCTCGGCGGTAAATAAAGTTCGTACAAATCCTCCACAGAAAAACCTTTAGATTGAAAGATAGGTCCTGAAGCCCTAATACCCAAATTGAGACTTACAAATAACAAGAGACTTGCGATGGCAACCTGGATCGTAATCAATCGATCTCTTGTTTTATTCGATACTTGAAAACCTGTACCTTTACCACCACCTACTAATACTGAGTTCAAAGTTCTATAGTCGATAACCTGCGTGCTAATTTTAGCGAAAATTATTGACAAACTGGCCATAATGATAATCCCGCTCGCAAGAGTAAAAAAATCAATACTCAACTCACTCACCCGAGGCAATACCGCACCAAAATAATTTTGCATTATTTCAAACCCTACATTGGCTATAACAAAGGATAGCAGTATCGCTCCGAGCATAAGGATTGAGATTTCGCCGAAGATCACTTGGAATAAGTGATTGTTTTTTGCCCCCAAAGCGGCATGAATAGCCAATTGCTTTTGAGTTTCAATAGTTCGTGCCATCAATAAATTGATCACATTGGTCGAGGCTATTAACACTAGGCCAATGGCAGCTGCAGCCATTAACAATGCTAAAGACCGAGTTTCACCAAGAATAGCATTAATAACCGGTGTTAATTCTACTTAACTGGACCAACCTCTTTTTTCAGACTGAGTAGGTTTCTTTGAACTTACGATATCTTCTTGCCACAGCTCATCAAGTACCGACGTTAATATTTGCTCTCCTTGATTCATGCTTACATCATCCTTTAATTTCCCAATATAAATACCAGTATCATAGGTATTCCATCGGTCATAGAGGAATTTTAGATTGTCTTGCACATCCCAAGGGAGCCAAACATCAGTTTCTCGACCAACTTGATAGATTTGAGGCTCTACAAATTGTGGACCAATCACACCAATGATCCGATAACTTATTCCCGCCAAATCAATTTTTTTATCCAATATATCAGCCGACTTATTAAAATGCTTTTGCCAAGCTTTAAAACTAATTACTGCTACCGGATGACGTTCATTGATCGCTTCGGTTTGTTCAAATCCACGCCCTTTAATCATGGGCACAGAAAATAAGTTAAAGTACTCTGGCACAGTTTCGATGGTATTAACCAACGGTTGTGCTGGATGGGTTTCGATAAGATTCCAGGAGTAATTCAATATCGCCGAGTCTGAAAATACGGAATTATTTTCGTAAAGCTCAATGATTGACTGGGTACTATTATCTCGTGTTTGAAGTTGACCTTCCTGATCAAATAGAACATGGTTCGCTAAAAAAAGTTTGTCTTGGTCTGGATATGTTAAAGGTTTTATCAATAAAAGATGGTTTAAGGTTAAAACACAAAGTAGCGTACCTAAAGTAATTCCCATCGTGCTAACGATACTGAATATAAGGCCTGGCTTTTTCTTTAAGCTTATCCAGGCTTGTTTGAAATGATAAAGAATATTATTCACTTATTCTGCACCACGCAATGAACAAATAGCCGGTTGATTGATATACCTTCTAACCGGCAAGTAACATGCGGCTAACAGAATCCCCGTGACCAATAAAACCGTCACTATAAAATAACTAACAAGCTGAAAGCTCACGTATTGAGATAAGTTCTCACTGTTGGTTAAATAGATGACTAAGATAAAGACAACACTTCCACTTATACCAAATAATAGCGGCCTGAAATTATCTCTAAATACCAGCGAAACAATACTTACTCGCTTAGCCCCTAGCGCTAACCGCGTTCCGAATTCAAAACGGCGCATTCTTGAATGGTAATTTAAGATCCCATACAACCCGATTGCCGCTAAAAACAAACTTAGAACAGCCAGTGAAGTGGTGGTGTAAATAGTCGCTATTTGTGTTGCCAGCCATTGATCGTGTGTTTCTTCTACATTTTCAAACGTATGAACCAGGAATTTAGGATCAACTGTTTTTAGCAAGCTTACTATTTGGGTTCGGCTTAATTGCTGGTTAGGCTTGATCTTTATGGTAAAACTATTTCTACCTTTGCGTGATGGCGCAAACACCGAATTTGCAACTTCATCTCTACCAGGTATATTGGTATCTTCCACCACACCAATAATTTTAAATATAAAGCCTTCGCCTAACTCAAAGGTCATCCCCAGAACGCTTCCATTTTGCGCGATCGTTCTGGCAAAAGATTCGTTCACAATCGCGACTTGATTTTCATCCTGAATATCTGCCTTAGAAAAATACTCGCCTTCTATTAGTGATTGATCGAACATCTGAAAATACTGATCATTGACACCTTTACCATTAACGGTATGATTTTTATTTGAGTACACATCTTTGATTATCCATTGACCGAAGCCATAATAAGGCGCAGTGGTTCGAGTAACTGAATCCACTTGCGGCATTATTGCCAGCT
>JAUUYO010000276.1 GCA_030590405.1 Kangiellaceae bacterium | reverse complement strand
CCACATTTTCATTTTCGCGCTGCAACCAGTTGAAATACTCAAACACATTAATATTTGCTGGCGATCATTGAGGTGATCACATTTCCTATGGCCGCTCCAGTTAAGGTTATAATCTATTTAAGCCAACCATCGATCTCGCCCTTCTTCTTTCGCTCTGTATACCGCATCGTCAGATCGCTTTATAAAGGCATTGATAGTTTCTTTTTGATCAGAAATTTGTGCGACTCCCATCGAAAAAGTAATTTTATGTTTTGGATCTAAGCCTTTTATTGACAGCTCTTTCAGGGAGTTACGTATTCTATGAAAAATAGATGATATTTGATCAATAGAAACGCCTGGCATAACCATTAACCACTCTTCTCCTCCCAATCGCCCCACTCGATCGACGCTTCTCAATGACTGTTGAACCGTCTGATAAAAAGCGATCAATACAAGGTCTCCAATATCGTGTCCATAAGTATCATTCACCGCTTTAAAATGATCTAGATCCAACATCGCTATGACCAGTGGCGTATTTGTATCCTTGGCCACTTTAAATTGTGTCTTGGTAAATTCAAGAATATGCCTTCTGTTTGGTGCTTTAGTTAACTCGTCGGTCATTGCTAAGGATGCAAATCGTTTGCGAAGCTTGATCTGTTTTAACATGCCATAAATTACACCAAGAACCAAAATAATGGAAAACCCAAGTACAATTAACATTAATTTATGTTTAGTCGCCTGTTGCTCCATGGATAACGTTTGCAGTGAATTTTCTTTTTGCAGCAAAATATTTTCAGCTTCCTTTTTCTCCGTATCAAACTTAACCATTAATCCATTTAATTTTTCGTCTTGCTCCATTTTGTGTTTTTTTTGGAGGGTTTCCGTATATTTTTTCTGAAAATCCAGCGCTTCGCGATATTCCTGTTGTTCCTCGCTTATTGTGGTAGCCGCTTTATAGATAGATAAATAATTATCAACATTGTCAAGTAGGTTAGCTATTTCAATCGCTTTTCTCAGATTTTTTTTTGCAAGTTCATAGCGATTAAGAGAGCTATAGTTCTTGGCTAATGCGACGCGAACGTTCATCTGCATGCGTTTATCATTACTCTTTTCTAAAATTTTAATAATGCTATTGAAATAAGCATTCGAACGCTTGAAATTAGACTCTTTTTGTTCGATAAGGCCTAATCTGGTTTTAGCATAAGCGATACCAACGTCGTCCTTGAGCTGAATACTCAACTGCAGAGCATCGTTCAAATAGCTTTTAGCCATTTTGTTATCGTCTTTTCGATAGTACGCAGCTCCAATATTGTAGTAGACAACAGACAAGTCAAATTTTTGCTTATCCTTATCAATATACTCAATGGATTCTTTATAGTAGCCTATCGCTTTATCTTGCTCTCCAGATTGGTCATAAATAATTGCAATCGACGATAAAATGCTGCCCAATCTTTTTTTATCGCCCGATTTTTCAAAGATTTCATAGGAAATTAGATATTCTTCCAGCGCTTGTTTTTGCAATCCTTTGTCGTTTAGAATATGGCCTTTTGTTTGGTGAATATCTGCACGATATTTTTCTGAATTGAGTGTTTCGAATATTTTCATTGCTTTATTTGCTGCAACAAGTGCTTCGTCGTATTGCCCGAAATTATTTAGTGATCGGGCTTTGGCTGAGAGTAATCGTGCATAATAAATCGTTTGCGGCAAATTTTCGAAGACTGGCTCATAGGTTTCTATGTCTTTCAGCGCTTCTGGAGCATGTTCGAGTTTGAGTTTGAGGTTGATAATGACAATAGCGGCAAAATATTTTTGAAGTAGTTCAGATTTTGGTATCGATTGCTTTTTATCTTGCGCTATTTTTAGGCCTGCAGTTGGGTCGTTAGTTCCTGCCTCACCAATTGCTTGCCATTCCCTGACAATTTCTTCCGGAAGTCCATAAAGTAGGGCTAGCTCAGTGTCGTCTGCAACGACAGGCAGAGCTAAGAACACTCCCAAACAGATAAATAAGGACTTCAACATGACTTCCGACATATTCATTATCAATTATATAAGCATAGTCAATAGCGGAAAATATTGTGGACAATTTTCCTATTATCTGAACATCAGTCCCAATAACCCTTTGCAACTCATCTAACCTTGCTAATACTAGTCGCTGATTGTGATTAGCTTTTGGCCAAAGGGTATTCTAGTCTCTGGTAAATTAGCAGCATCAATACTCCCAGCGCTTAACGTATAGTATCCGAACACGTCGTGTTTTCCGGATTCTGTGATAACAAAATGCGAGATAGATTTCTTTTTACATCCTGTTTTGCGTGTTGCCTTACGTACTGATTGAGGGATGCCTCTCCTCAACTTCCCTTTCAAACAAAAAGAACATTGATTTCTAGTCAGACTAACAATGGGAACTTGAAGAAGCCTCGATTCTAGCTTCTTGAAGAGGTTGTTTTTCTGGCTGTCTTATATTTTCCACCCAAACATCCAATATGAGTTGATCTGTTGGGTGTTTTATATAAAAAAAAACGCTGATATCAGCCATCCCATCACAACTGACTAATCAGCTTCTTAACATCTGACAAATGCCGTCGACTAATTTCCAGTTGTTTTTCATCATCACCTAACACGACATAGGAATGCCCCTCGTTATCCCGATGAATGCCATTAATAAATTTTTTAGCGACGATGGCATTGCGATGGATCCGTACAAAACTTTCCGAAAATTCGCTTTGTAACTCCTTTAGAGTGTCTTCAATGATGGTTTCACCATTAAGATACTTAACCGTGACATATTTGAGTTCCGCCTGAAAATAGATGATCTCCTTGATTGGAATGAGCTTGATGTTACCGCTAATTTTGGCAGTAATATTGGTGCGGCCTTCATGTTGCGATTTGACCGCGTTAATTTGCGCTTGATTTAAACAGCGGGCTTTTTCCAATGCGCCTTTGAGATGATTTTCTCGAACGGGCTTAAGCAGATAATCCACGGCGCTGACGTTAAACGCATCGAGGGCATATTCATCATAGGCAGTGGTAAAAATTATCGCTGGGGGATCTTCTAACTGAGAAATATGCTGGGCTGCCTCCAATCCGTCCATGCCGGGCATACGAATATCCATCAATACCACATCTGGTTTTTTCATTTGGCAGGCTGCAACCGCTTGTAGGCCGTTATTGGCGAGCGTAATGCTGTCGACAAAGTCGATTTCAGATAATAATTGTTTTAATCTTTGTTGAGCCAATGGCTCATCATCAACGACTAATAATTTCATGATATTTCCTTTGGTTTTGTTTACCTGCATTTAACTCTTAACTTTAACCCCTGCCAATCATTCCAGCGCAACCGGTTTTGTTGGAATGGTCATTGAAACCTTATATTCGTTGGTCAGGTTTTCTCGGGTTAAACTGGCGCGATTTTTAAAAATCATCGCTAGCCGTTGGCTAATATTGTTCAGTGCGATACCATGCCCTTTATGCAGGCTACCAGCTAATTTTGGATTAGCGACTTGAATGTTAAGCAAGCCATTTTGTTGCTGTATTTTGATTTCAACGACGCCGCCTTCCGGTAGCATCTGGATACCATGATAGACCGCATTTTCTAATAAAGGCTGTACCGACAAGGGCGGCACCATCACCGATAAACAGCTTTCATCCACTTGCCAGTTCACTTTTAACCGTTCGCCGAGTCGCAAACTTTCGATCGACAAATACTTTTTGCCATTTTCAAGCTCAACTCCAAGTGGGATCAGTTCGCTGTTAGTATCCAGTGTCGCGCGGATTAAATCACTCAAATCCTCAATCGCCGTTTCCGCTTTTTTGGCATCGATACGAGTCAAGCTGGCGATCACATTCATGCTGTTAAACAAAAAGTGCGGTCTTATTCTGGCTTGCAGCGCTTCCAGGCGAGCCGCCGATTTCAGTGCCAGTTGTTTTATATATTGTTGCTGCAAATAAAAATAACGTAGCATCACCGATCCAATTAGTCCTGCGATGAGCAGATACTTGAGTACAAATTGAGACTGCAACAGCACGCCGAGATCAAAATCAACCCCATAATAATAAACTAATGATACGTAGCAATAGACAAAGGTAGCGGCGAGTATGATTAGCAAACTGATCAAACCAGCGACAAAATCTTGCAGCTTT
>JAUUYO010000188.1 GCA_030590405.1 Kangiellaceae bacterium | reverse complement strand
GGCCATTAATGTGTTTCATTATTTGGCTTAGATTAGCTTTGGGCGTTTCAATCAATAAATGGTAATGATTGCTCATTAAACAGTAGGCATGAATGACGGCGCTGTATTCTTTGCTCACTTCCGATAACGTGTTAAGAAATATCTCATAGTCGTTGTCATCTCGAAATATGTCTATACTGTGACGACCGCGGTTCATCACATGATGAAAAGCGCCTTCGTATTCTATTCTTTAAGTGTTTGCCTATATTGCACGGCTTTATTAATGCCTTTGGGAAAATCGGCAACAAACCGATTACCCGCTGAATCGATTAAGACTTGCGCACGGTACTCGGTGACGACTCGTGAAATGTCGATATCATCTCAACGGCGCCGGGCTCATCTGTTTATTGGTCCCATTAGATAGCAAATTAAAACATTCAGTTGTTATTCAGTTTCAAAACAGTATGATGCGTTGGTGGTTATTTAAACCACAAAATAAATTATCAATTTAAGGGAAATTAACAATGAACAAAAAATTACTTGCTAGCGCAATTTTATCGGTTTTATCTTTTGGTGCAATAGCTGATACGCCTTCATTTAACAATGTTGAAATTGGTTACGCCAACTTCGATTTTGATGGTTTTGATGTCGATGGCTTTGAAATAAAAGGCAGTAAGCAGATTTCTGATGACTTCTATGTTGCTGGTGATTACACCGATCTTTCTGAAAATGGCGGTTCAATCAGTCTGACCACTGTTGGTGTTGGATACAAGAACGATTTTTCTGCGTCATCATCTTTTTTTGCAGAGCTTGACTACGCTCGCTTGGATGCAGATGGTGGATTTGATGAAAGCGGTTATGAGATAACCTTTGGTGTTCGTAGTATGTTTACTGAGCAGCTTGAGTTGAAGGCGGCCATTGAGTATCTTGATATTGATGGTGAGGATACAACATCGTTAGTACTTGGTAGTGCTTACAGCCTTACCGATAGCGTTGCACTATATGCTGACTATAAGCATGAGTCAGACTTAAGCCGATACGGTGTTGGAGTTCGCTTTAACTTCTAGGCAGCTAAGAACACTAAGTAGTACACAACAAAAGCCCGGTTAATCCGGGTTTTTGTTTGCCAAAATAAATGTTCATTTTTTGTAAAATACCGAGATATGAGATAGAGTGACTAATGTTATTTAGCCACTATTATTGGATTTCAAATGAAAGTAATAAAAATAGCTCTTCAACTTTCCTTACTTATTACAATAGCGCCAGCATTTTCCGCCGATTATTTACTCCATGTGGGCTCTTTGATTGATGTAGAAAAACTCAAAGTGTACAAAAATCAATCAGTTCGTATTTCAGGCAATAAAATTATTGCCTTGGAAAAGGGCTTTATTGAAAAACTAGGCAGCGAAACCTTAATCGATCTTAAAGATAAAACATTGATGCCAGGATTGATGGACATGCACGTTCATTTATCCAGCGAAATCAGCAAAACGTCTTACAGCGAAAAATTCTTTATGTCTAATTCTGACTTTGCTTTAAGAGCTAGTGTATTTGCAAAGAAGACTCTCGATGCAGGTTTTACCACCGTGAGAGATCTGGGGGATTTGGCTCCCGGCGTGGTCGTTTCATTAAGAAAAGCAATCGATAAAGGTTACATTCAAGGTCCAAGAATTTATGCCGCCGGAAAAAGTATTGCAACAACTGGTGGCCATGCCGATCCTACCAATGGTTTGCATTCAGGACTAATGGGTGACCCCGGTCCTAAACAAGGTGTAATTAATGGCCCGGAAGATGCGATGAAAGCGGTTCGACAAAGATACAAAGAAGGTTCGGATGTTATCAAACTAACCGTCACGGGCGGAGTGCTTAGTTTGGCGAAAAGCGGTTCTAATCCTCAGTTTACTCAGGAAGAATTAAACGCTGTTGTTAAGGCGGCTAAAGATTATGATTTTGTGGTGGCGGTACATGCCCATGGCGCAGAGGGAATGAAACGCGCAGTTTTAGCGGGCGTGGATTCAGTCGAGCATGGCACTTATATGACTGATGAAGTGATGCGATTAATGAAGAAAAAAGGCACTTATTATGTGCCGACCATTACCGCCGGAAAATGGGTTGCAGAAAAAGCGGCGATTGAAGGTTATTATCCCGATATTGTTCAACCTAAAGCGGCAGCAATTGGACCGGTAATTCAAAGTACATTTGCTAAAGCTTATAAAAAAGGCGTGAAAATAGCATTTGGTACAGACGCGGCAGTTTTTCCACACGGCCTCAATGGTCGTGAATTCAAATACATGAACGAGGCAGGTATGCCCGCGATTGAAACCATTCAATCGGCGACTTTAAGTACTGCTAAATTGTTAAGAATTGAAGAAACATTGGGCAGCATTAAAGTTGGTAAGTTGGCCGATTTAGTTGCTGTTGATGGCGACCCGCTAACCGATTTGAGCTTGATGGAAAATATTTCCTTTGTGATGAAAGATGGAGTGATTTTTAAGCAGTAAAAACCTGATTAAATATCTTTCGTAGGGTGGATTAGCGATAGCGTAATCCACCCTACAAAATGCCTTAATTAAATTGGGAAACTAATGTTCCTCAAATAACTCGCCTGCCGTCACCGCAAAATCGAGGCGATTTTTCTGCGGAGGTAAAGGGCAAGTCGCAAACTCAGTAATCGCACAAGGCGGGTTATACGCGTGATTAAAATTGATCACGGTCATATCGCCTTCTTTAGGCCATTTAACGTCCAAATACCTTCCTGCGCCATAAGTGGTTTCCTGACTGGTTTGATCGGCAAACATCACAGACATGGGGTCTTGTTCGCCATAGGAAACCGCTTGCAGACGTATTTTCTTGCCGCCGTATTCAAACTCTAACCAACCGGCGGAATCATTTTTTCTAATCGTTTCATAAACCGTGGCAATATTGATGGTTTGAGGCGCCTGATGTTTGATAAGCCGAGCAGGAATAGCCCAGGCATCGGAGTAAGGATAAAAGTGAGTGCCTTTGAATTTTGCGATGGCGGGGTTATCGGTATTTTTCAGGCGAATGGCAAAGCCTCTTTCACGCTTGATGATATAAAAGGAATAACTGTCTAGCGATACAATACTTTTATTAAGAATTAACACCTGAGAGTCGATATCTTTATCATCAATCCTGATCTCCTTTGAGGTTCGGTTGAAAGTGATAGTATCTTTATCAACAAGAATATTGCCAAAATCTAGTGGCAGCTCCTTTGGAAAGCGGTGCTGCTTATCTTTGGCTGAACCAATGCTATTAGAGCCTTCGTTTAACCAATACAGCCCGACCAGGGAAAGCCAACCATCTGTTGAGCGGCGACCTTGGTCATATTCTTGAACCCAGGACTGCCATTGCGCTTTTGCTGATGATTTTTCTTTAGCTATCGCTTGAGTGGTTGAAGTGGACTGCACAGCAACAAGCGTGATCACAGACAAGGAAATTAAAGTGAGTAGAAGGAGCGTTTTTTTCATTATTATGGCCTCTTAGATTACTTAGGGCCGTTATTATATCTGGATTCTTAATTGTGAATCCAGCGCTTGTTTGAACCAAGGAGAATTCAGGAGAATACTTGCTTATATCATCCTTTGACGTTTTGTATATTGATGGGCTTTTTAGCCGGGAAAGACTTCCCGGCCTACAGGCGAGAGTTTTGTGTAAACGGTATCGGTCACAATTGATAACTAATGGCTTTTTTCAATAGCTTATCTTTATCGTTGCAATTTTTTACCGCGCTGTAGTTAAATACGTGCACCTGATCTTTGCCATTCTCATAATTCTTAAAAATTAGGGTGATATGTTCGTTGCTTTTTAAAGAGCGAAGCGTTGCGCCATAATCACACAAAGTGCTGGTAATTAAGTCAGATTTATTCTGATTATTTACTTTGTGTTTTTCTCGTTTTTTATCTTCATATTCATTTCTGATTTTTTCGTATTGCTCCATTTTTTTTGATAGAACCTGCATTTTTTCTTCAAGTTTTTTCTTGGTTGTTTCCAGATTTTTAGCGTCAACTTCTTCTCGTTTGGCTTGGCGTTCTATTTCTCGGATGGAGCGTTGAATATCTCGGACTTCTTCTCTTTTATCTCGTTGTTCTTCTCTTAATTCCTTCATAGCCTCTTGGTAGGCTTCATAAGCTTCTATATTATCCCCCCAATCGCCATTGACGCTGGGAACCCTCGGAACTCTTGGCACTTCTACAGGCTCTATATCAGAAAAAGATTGAGCTATCTCCGCGCTAATGGTGCCAACCAATTGACCTATTCCCTCGCCGAAAGCTTGCCAGTCTTCCCCGGAGAATCCTGATTGACTAAAATTAAAAGTAAACAGCATACCTTGTTTGGCAAGATAGGTTGCTTCTATTCTGCTCCGTGAACTGGGGATGTGACGCGTATTCGTTAGTTTTGCCTCAGACAATGAAGTCTCAAAAATTTTGCTCATTATTCTGAGTTCTTTTTCGGCTCGGCTATAATCGGCTGCAAATGAGTTAAAACTTGCCAGCGATAATATTCCGGCGACTCCCATGGCCAATATTTTTCTTGCCGTCGATTTCAGGAGGTTGGATTGGTTTAACTTAGTCTTCATTAATTGGTTACTCTTTAAATTGACACTTTTAGTTTGAATATTCATAATTTGGCTACTCACAATTGTTTGCTTTGTTTTGACTGACCATCGCTATCTTGATTAGTCGCAACAGACTGAATGAGTTGATTAATAACCTGATTGTTTTCAATCTGATTATCGGCGATGTAGGATAATTGTCGATCAACACTTTTTTGATCTTCATATCGTTGTGATTGCCAGCCTGTCATAACAAATTTAATATCTTGCTGTCTTTCATCTCGACTCTTTTCCAGCCAATTGGCTAAACGCAATTTGGTTCGGTTGTCTTGTTTTTCCAAAGCATCAGTCAGCTTTACCTGAAAAATTTTTTCCTGTTCGTTTTTGTAATCGGTGAGTTGTGACTCAACCATTGACGCGATTTTCGCTTCGCTTTGATTGCCACCAAAACTGATCATCAATCCTGTCTCGCCACTGGAAATTTCCAGCTGAAAAACGACCATTAAAATTGCCAGCGAGGAAGTCGCCACCGCTCCCCAATTGAGCCAGCTAGTATTTTTAACGGGCGGCCTGACGGCAAAGCTGGTGCGATGCCATTCGGGGACGTTTTGCGATTGCCAGGCATGAGACATTTGGTATAACTCCAAACATTGTTGGTAAGTTGCCTGACAATCCGGGCAGCTATCAAAAACGACTTCCATTTGACGCTTTATTTCTGGCGACAACTTATCTTCGACATAATCATTGATATGCTCGATAACTAATTGATGATCACATAACATTTTGCATCTCCGAATAACCTTTAAGCTTGTTGAGTGCGGTGTAAAGTCGGGTTTTAACTGTATTAATCGACGTGCCGGTTTGATGGCTGATTTCATCAAAGGTAAAGTGTTGGAAAAATTTGAGTTCGACTACCAGTTTTTGCTCATCGGGCAATCTATCCAGGACTTTCTTAATTTGTTGATTGGTTTTTTCTAATTTGTAGTCTTCTGCCGGGTCGTGATGATGCGAGTGAGCCTGGTGTATCTCTGGGCTGTTGTAGCTGTCATCTGAGACTTCTCCGGCTCTATGCAATGGATTACGGCCTCTGGCACGTAAAAAGTCGGTGGTTTTATTCGCTGCAATTCGCATCATCCAGCCCTTAAACTGGTTCTGGCCGCGATAACTGGGTAAATTGCGGTAGGTGGCCAGAAACACTTCCTGCATTAAATCCATTGCATCAGATGGGTTAAACGTCATACGCAAGCAATAGTTGTAAACCAGCCCCTCATAACGCTTAACCAGATTTATCCAGCTACGTTGGGAGCCTCCCAGTGCTTTTTCGATGAGTTTTTCGTCTTTATTCAGTTGGAACATTGTGTGCTCTTGTTATCCGATTTTTTAAGAAAAGCCTGCGTTTATTAAGCTAAATGCATTTCTACTGTTTACCTGCTTGTTGTTTATGTCGGTGAATGCTTAAAAAAGGTTTGTTTTGCTTTCAAATATACTTAATTATTTCCTCAATTCCTAGTATTGTAAACTCTGATATCTTTGGGACTGAATTGAGTAATCCCTTATCTAAACTAGATATTTGTTTACTGACCACTCTGATAGTAGACTCAAATGAATTGTATTTTACAAAATACCAGTATTCAGGAGATTAATCTTGCCACATAAAAACTCAGCGATATTACGCATTTCGGCAGTGGACCAAAAGGGATTAGTCGCCGCGGTCACTCAATTTGTCTCTCAGTACGATGGAAATATTATCGATCTGGAACAACATGTTGACGAGCTAGACAAGGAATTCTTTATGCGGGTTGAATGGTCGCTCGATGATTTTAAGCTTTCAACCGCTGCGTTAGAGTCTGTTTTTGCAGAAACCATTGGCCAGCCTTTTAATATGAACTGGACTATCCAATATTCTGAAGTTATTCCTAAGATGGCTATTTTTGTATCAAAAATGTCGCACTGCTTATTGGATATTTTATCCCGTTATCAATTGCGTATTCGCGCCCATGGTGAACACCGAATGGCGGTCATCGTGAACACCAATTGGCGCTGATGATGAACACCGAATGACGGCTGAACGTGAACACTTTTGCGTTTTAGCGCCACTTATTAGCCT
>JAUUYO010000262.1 GCA_030590405.1 Kangiellaceae bacterium | reverse complement strand
GTGATCGATTGACGCTAGTGCTTGTGATCTATCTCGCACACGCTTATTATTTTGCGGGAGCTTTATATTTTGAGAGCGTCTGCAAGGTACGTACTGCGGCGTTTACAGGTAGGCCGAGAACTGCTGTACGCTAGTAGTGTTTGTTATTCGATTTTGAAGGTAAATGAATTGAGGAGGTGGTTGGCAGAGTACTGTCAAAGAGATCGGAAATTAAAACTGAAAACGCCCCACAAGCTTCTGCAAGTGCTCAGCAAGCTTAGCCATTTCCTGACTGGCGGCAAGATTTTCGCTGGCACCTTGCGCGGTTTGATCGGCCGCCTGAGAGATGGTTAATACATTTTCGTGCATTTCTCTTGAGACTGAACTTTGCTCGTCAGCAGCGCTGGCAATATGGCTACTCATATCATTAATCACGCTAACAGCTTCGGTGATTTTGGTCAAAGACTCACCAGCTTTAGCGGTTTCCGCTACACTGTTTTGCGCTTCTCTGGTACTGGTTTTCATGACTTTGACTGCTTCCTGAGTTCCTGATTGTAAGCGTTCAATCATTTCCTGGATCTCAGAGGTTGATTCCTGGGTTTTACTTGCCAGGGTTCTTACTTCATCGGCAACCACTGCAAATCCCCGCCCTTGCTCACCAGCTCTAGCCGCTTCAATAGCGGCATTGAGCGCCAACAAGTTGGTCTGATCAGCAATCCCTCGGATCACATCAAGTACCGCTCCAATATTAGTGCTATATTGATCCAGTTTATCGATAACTTCTGCGGCCACTTGAATTTCATCAGCCAGTCCATTGATTGTCATAATATTATGTTGCACTACCTGCTGGCCTGCGGTCGCCTCCTGATCAGCTTTTTGCACTTCTTTAAGGGTATTACCGGCGCTTGATGCCACTTCATCAACTGTGGCAGCCATTTCCGTCATCGCCGTTGCCATCATATCGGTTTGCTCTTTCTGACGGTTAATATTGGCATGACTTTCACTGGATATTGCCGAGGTCTCCTCTGCTGCTGCTGAGAGTTGCTGGGAACTGGTAGTAATTTCATTGAGCATGCCATTCAGCTGATTAATGAGTTGATTAAACCCTTCCGACAACTTGCCAATTTCATCGGCACTAGACACGTTAACATTTTGTCGTAAGTCACCACCAGAAACTAACGACATTACCCTTAATACTTCGGCTAAAGGATTTCTAATACTTCGCAAGACCCATAAATTGATCCCGATGGCAACGATGATAGCAACGATCGCCACGCCAATAATCAAGGTTCTGCTTGAACTGACGTTTTCTTGTGCTTCTTTTTTAATACTATTGGTCAAATCTTTAACTTGTCCAGAAACTTGCTTAAGTTGTGATAACGCAGAAGTGACTAATTCACCGGATTCAACTAATAATTTTTTTGCCTGAAACCGTGCATCTAGCTGTTGTTGTAATAACTGCATGATATTTGAGTCGCCGATAACAACCCCCTTAAAACGAGTGATCGCTTCAGAGGTATCCGAAAAATATCCATTTGAACGGGCATTAGCATCATTAGAGACTTGATTGAATTTTTTTTCAAAATCGGCGACCAATGAACCAATGTCATTGACGACAACTTGAACTTGCTCTCGCTCTGAAATAGCTAGAACATCCGTCACGGTAATAGTGGCTTCTCTGATCATCGAAGACATGTCCCTTAATATATCCGCAATATCCTTATTTAAAATATCGTCAGAGAAATCGAATAATAACGAATCCAGTTCATCTGCAACATCTTCAAATTCAACCCGTTTTTCACCAATTTCAATTCTAAGTTGAATATCTTTTTTATGTTCGGTAAACGACTCCGGAACCATTTCAAAATAAGTATTGATGATTTTTTCACTTTTGCTCAACGCGATTGAAATATTGTCATAATCTTGGGCGAGATCGGCAAAGCGTTTTCTGGCAAGCTGATTTTCTTTTTCCCGCGCTTGGTATTTGGTGTTTATTGCTGACAAATCAGCCAGGGTTTGGGTTTGATGATAAAAATTGACTTCCGCAGCGGCATGCAAGAGTGACTGCGCCAGGGTGCTTTCTTCTACAGCCATTGGGCTTGAACGCTCAATCATTTTGCTCAAACCATCGTTAATGCTATTAACTCCCGACAGGCTATTAAACACCAGTAAGGCAAGTAATAATATGACAAGACCCGCACCTCCAGCGATTCTTCCGGTGACAGTTAAATTCATATTAAACCCCCAATTTATTGTTCAGCCGCACCGAAACTCCTGTTTTCGATATTAAAGGCGTTATTCTTATACTTTCTTCCTGAACGATAAATAAAGCATAGTCAAATTGGTTAAATATTGCCTAATATATTTTAAATCAGTGGTTTACCTGAGACTTTCTGATGAATTTAGCCAAAGAGCTATTTTAATAGCGACCTCAGCTAAATATTAACAAGCGGGAATTGGCTTAAAAACATAAAGACAATCATTTTAAGCGTGATTAATTGAGTGCATAGAAAGAGCAGTCGAAATTATTCACCTTGAATGGTCGCTACCAGTTTGCGCACGCCGCCACGATTGCGGTGTTCACACAAATAAACTCCCTGCCAAATTCCCATATTTAGTTGACCATCGGTGATCGGAATACTAATACTTACGCCAAGGATTGAATTTTTGATGTGAGCGGGCATATCATCAGCGCCGTCGTAATCATGCCGAGAATAGGGAGCATTTTCCGGGACGAATTGATTGAAGTGGCTTTCTAAATCTTGCCTGACGGTTGGATCGGCATTTTCATTGATGGTTAAAGAAGCTGAGGTATGTTGGATAAACAGGTGAAGAAGGCCAGTTTTAATAGTAGCGATTTCTGGAAGCAGAGACACGATTTCACCGGTGATCAAATGAAAACCTCTCATCTTAGGTTTTAGAGTAACTTGTTTTTGCTGCCACATATGATATCCGGAATTTCGGTTCGCAGGGTGTCATTAGCGTCTTTTTGCGTAATGCACCGAATGCATGCTGGTAAAGTTTTGAGTGTTAAAAAAAACAAGTATTCTACTTTCAAGGTCAAAATCCGGTGCATTACGTCTCTGGCTAATGGCACCCTACGGTAAAAAACTGGAACCTATATTCTCCTCTAATAACCTTCATCATAAGCTGGGGTATAATTAACAAAACGGTTGTAATGGCCCTGAAAGCTCACGTTGACGGTACCGATAGGACCGTTTCTTTGTTTACCGATAATAATTTCAGCGATGCCTTTTCTTTCTGTTTCTGGATTGTAGACTTCATCACGATAAATAAAACAGATCAAATCGGCGTCTTGCTCGATGGCACCAGATTCTCTTAAATCAGACATTACCGGGCGGCGATCGGCTCTTTGCTCAAGAGAGCGATTTAATTGAGAAAGTGCAATGACTGGGCATTTTAACTCTTTGGCTAATGCCTTCAAGGAACGCGAAATTTCAGAAACCTCCTGAGTTCGATTTTCACTCATGCCGGGAACTCTCATTAACTGCAAATAATCAATTAATATCATTCCTATATCGCCGTGCTCTCTTACCAGTCGACGTGAACGGGTACGTACTTCTGTTGGAGACAGGCCAGCCGAATCATCAATAAAAAGCTTACAATTATTTTTAAGGATGTTGCTGGCAACCGATAGATTATCCCAGTCACGATCATCTAGCGCGCCAGTTCTAAGCCTGGTTGCGTCAATCCCGCCAATCGAAGCAAACGAACGCATTAACAATGATTGAGAGGGCATTTCCATACTAAACACCAATACTGGCTTTCCGCCGTGTATAGCAGCATGTTCAGCCATATTCATCGCGACAGTGGTTTTGCCCATTGAAGGTCGTCCAGCTACGATTACCAGATCTGAGGGTTGGAGTCCGGAAGTCATATTATCAAAATCCTTAAATCCGGTTGCCATACCAGTAATCCCGCCTTTGGACTTTTGGATCTCTTCCAATCGATCAAGCGCTTTAGGCAGAATTTGAGCGACTGATTCAGGTCCGGCATCATTACTTTCTCTTTCTTCAGCAATTTTAAACACTTTGCTTTCAGCCAGATCGAGTAACTCATCAGGTTTACGGCCTTTGGGTTCATAAGCAGCGTCAGCGATCTCATTGGCCACACTGATCAAGGAGCGTAGCACTGCCCTTTCTCTGACGATATCGGCATATGCGCCAATATTGGAAGCGCTTGGGGTGTTTTTAGCCAGATCGGCAATGTAGGCTAACCCTCCAATTTCATCGGCTTCGCCTTCTTGTTCTAAAAATTCAAATAAGGTCACCACATCCATCGGACGGGCGTTTTCAGCCAAATAATGCAGTGCTTTAAAGATCAGGCGATGGTCATTGCGATAGAAGTCTTCGGAGACGATCTTTTCGGCGATTTTTTCCCAAGCATCATTGTCCAGGATCAGCCCGCCAAGAACGGACTGCTCAGCCTCAAGGGAATGAGGCGGCATTTTGATATTTCTAACTTGTCTGTC
>JAUUYO010000126.1 GCA_030590405.1 Kangiellaceae bacterium | reverse complement strand
TAGATGAAGTGAAAACAGGGGTTCTTGCTTCTAATTATTAGAAATAGTAAATTACATGAGCCGTATACGAGGTCCGTACGTACGGTTCTGTGAGAGGGATGAGGCTTGCGCCTCACCCTACTCGATGCCCATGGAAGGTCTGTATGCCACTAAGAGGTGTGGATGCCACTAAGAGGCATGGATGCCGGAGTGGTCATGTTTTATTAAGTTATTAGTCAGACCAAGAGCCGAAATTTTATCCTATGCAATACCAAAACGTTTCACAGCTTTTTTCCTTAATTCAAAGCTCGCCAGTGCAAAAGCTCTCAACTCCTAATGCCGAAAGCCAAGGCATTTCCCTGGCAGTAAAAAGAGACGATTTACTCCACCCTGTTATATCCGGTAATAAATGGCGAAAACTCAAATATCTGTTGTTATCTATCGAAGCAAAAGGTTTTCGCAAAGTCGCCACGATGGGCGGAGCCTATTCCAATTTTATCCACGCACTAAGTTATGTGTGCCATTTGTTGGGCTGGCAATGTGATTTGTATATCAGAGCGCATTCTGGACAGCCTCTCACTCCGACTCTGAGCGATTGTAAGCAATGGGGTGCCAATATTTACTCTATGGATAGAAAGGGTTTTAGAGCGCTAAGAGAGAGAGCGCCAGAGTTAGCGGAAGATATGTTTTGGATTTCTGAGGGTGGGATGCATGAAAAATCGATTCTTGGCCTGAAAGAAATCATGATGGAGCTTAATCGTCAGTATGATTATCTGGTGATTGCGACGGCCACGGGCACCAGTGTGGCCGGACTGGTTGAAGGGGCGGCCATCTATCAACCTGATGCTAAAATGATCGGTATCTCAGTGTTAAATAATGCAGAGCAACAACGACAAGATGTTGCGAAGTTATCCCCTCAGGCAAAGAATGATTGGTCTATCCTTGAAGGTTATGAGTTTGGCGGTTTTGCCAAAAATAATTCTGAACTAAAATTATTTATAGCCGAGTTTTATCAACAGCATAAAATTTCTTTAGAAGCTGTTTATAGTGGTAAGTCTTTTTATGCGGTGATGGATTTGATCGGTAAAGGTTTTTTTGCCAAGAATAGCCGCATTCTTTTGATTCATTGTGGTGGCTTACAGGGATCGAGGGAATTGATTCGATAAACTGTCATTGCGAGGAGGCACGACGTGGCAATACCCACAGCGTTTCACGGGGCAAGCTTTCTCCCAAAGTTATATACTAAGAATAATCAGTTGATGATTTTCTTATAAGTGAGTATCTTTGATTTCTTTCAGGTTAATTAATTAATACAATAGAATTATCGAGGGATTATGCACATCATTATCGGGATCATCACAGCCTTAGCCGGTTTGTTTTGGGCATTTAATAGCCTGCAACAATCAGGGTTTCGATTAAGCTCCTTGAACCCCTTTCATTGGCATCGTAGAAATCAATGGAAAAAGAAATACGCGCAAAACCCGTTATATATGTTGGACAATCCGATGGACGCTGCCGCCGCAGTTCTATTAGGAATAGCCAAGTTAGAAGGTGAGATTAGTCGAGAGCATAAGAGTGAGATACTGGAAATGTTTGCCAAAGAATTTAATCTGGATCCTGATAAGGCAAAAGACTTATTTGCATCGACTTCTTATCTTTTACAGTCAGAGAATAACTTTATTAAAAATGTTGATAAGGTGCTTTTATCATCCCAAGAAAAATTTTCTTCAGATCAAGCGGATTCAACTTTGGAGCTATTGATCCGAATCGCAAAAGTCGAAAGTGATATTTCAACTGAGCAGTATGAACTGATAGATTCCGTGACAAAAATATTGAAACCTTTGGCCACGCAACAAGGTAAGTGGTAATTAAACTTAAAAACTTCAGTAAAAAAATTATTTTAACATCAGCGCGCAATAATCCAAATCTAGCACCACATTCGAATGATATTTACGGCGTTTATTGGCTTCTTCATAAAAGCTTTCGATTTGATCAGGCGCAGTGTTTTTAATCCCCAACATTTGAATTCTTACCAAACCAAGATCCGTGCGTCCTTCAACCTCTGATTTGTCCAAAACCTTACTTTGGCAATAAATGGTATCGCCTGCAAAAGAAGGGTTGCTATGAGTACCGCCATTGATTGCCGATAACCACAAAGCATTACCCAGGCCGTTGTAACTTAAGGCTCGGCACATGGAAATAATATGACCGCCGTAAACCAGCCGTTTTCCATTGGGAGTTTTATCCATCATGCTCTGATCAAAATGAACCTGAGCATTGTTTTGATAGAGCCGGGTGGCGAGTGAATGATCGGAATCATTGATGGTCATGCCTGCTCGATGGGAAAAGATATCGCCGATTTTGATATCGTCAAAACGCGTCTGGTTATCAGAATCACTAGAAATCCAGTTAGAAAAATTAATTTTGCTGGGAAGGATTTGTTCGGAGCTATCGACGGCTACTTTTAGCTCGGGAAGTATGTTGATATTTGAGTTTTGCGCAGGGGCTTGTTTTTTTACCATTACCCAGCGTTTCCACTGGAGTACCAACTCCTGACGTTGATTAAGTGCCGTCGAATGAACATAAACCACACCCGTTTTGCCATTGGAATTTTCTTTAAGACCTATTACCTGACTAGACACGGAAAGAGTATCTCCGGCATAACAGGGTTGGTGAAATACGACTTCCGCATAGCCAAGATTTGCTACTGCATTAAGCGAAATATCATTAACGGTTTTTCCAAAGGCAATATGAAAAACTAAAAAATTATCAATCGGCATGGAGCTAAAGCCGACATTTTGCGCAACGGTTTGTGCGCAGTGTAATGCAAAGCGGCTGCCTGTCAGGGCAAGGTATAAAGTCGCATCGCTTTCGGTAATGGTTCTAGGGACGCCGTGAACCAGAGTTTCTCCGATTTTAAAGTCTTCAAAAAAATTGCCTTGATTGGTATTGTTTTTATTCGCCATGCTCAAGCTCATTTCTCTGGGCCTATCAATTCATTTTGTCCGAGTTCTTTCACTTGATTATAAAGCGCAATCACTCGTCTTGCCCAAAGTTCTAACGATGGTTCGATCAATCGATCATCAATTACCGCCACACTTTTACCCATTTCATGAGCGCTGGCAATCGCTTCAATAATCTTTTTGGCGCGTTTTATATCTTCACCTTTTGGAGTGAAGGCGTCATTGTTATAAGCCAGTTGCACTGGGTGGATAACTGCCTTGCCGTCAAAGCCTAAATCTCTCGCCTGTCGGCAGGAAAATTCGCAGGCTTCAATATTTTTAAGATCAAAATGCGGACCATCAATCACACATTTATCATGGGCGCGCGCGCCGAGCACTACCATCGATAAGCTGGTCAATAATCCAGCTCGATCAAGAGTCAGGTTAATCCGCAGTGAATTAGCTAAATCAGTGGTGCCAAGTACAATAGCGGTTAAGCGTTCACTGGCACCTGCAATCTCTTCACTTCGTAATACCCCTTTTGGACTTTCAATATTTGCCATAACTGGCAGTCGGTTTCCACCAGCCTCATCGAGGGTTGCGATGGCTGCTTTTAATTGACCTCCGCTTTCAACATTGGGAAATAATATCGCGTCGACATCTAAACTTACCGCGGCTCTTAAATCATCCATTCCCCATTCAGAATCAAGCGAATTGACACGTATGATTTTTTCTGAATAACCAAAATTAGGATTTTCAAAAGCTTTAACCAACATAGCTCTTGCTTCGACCTTTTTGGATGGCGGCACTGATTCCTGTAAGTCAAATACAATGCTGTCAGCATGAAGAGTACGCGACTTTTCGATATGCCGGACTTCATGAGCGGAAACATAAAGTACGCTACGTCTTGGACGATACTGGTAGGTCATGATTGACTCCTTTTTTCTTGTAGCTGAGCGATCATTTGTTTTCTTAAAACTTTGCCATTTTTGGTGCGGGGGAAATCATCATAAAAATGCACAATCTTAGGCGCTTTGTATTTGGCTAGGTTATGATTGCCAAACTCCAGCAGTTCTTGC
The DNA here is from genome assembly GCA_030590405.1 of Kangiellaceae bacterium. Classification (GTDB taxonomy): domain Bacteria; phylum Pseudomonadota; class Gammaproteobacteria; order Enterobacterales; family Kangiellaceae. The sequence continues at coordinate 6,055 of JAUUYO010000126.1, read as the reverse complement.
TCACTCAATTGGCTACCGGGATGCAAAATAACGCAAGCGCTCACCAGCACCTTATCTTTTCCCAGCTCTTCACCGAGCGCGACACAATCTGCGATGGCCGGATGAGTTTTTAATACTCGTTCAATCTCATGGGGAGAAACCCGATAACCAAAAGTGTTGATGATGTCGTCTTTACGACCTAAAAACCAGATATAACCTTCCTCATCCATGCGCGCGTAGTCGCCAGTAAAGAAGTAACCATCGTGTTTTGCTGTTTGGGTTTCTTCCGGCAACTGCCAATAGTTTAAGAATAGCCCAGGATCGGATTCGGGAATAGCAATCATACCTTCTTCGCCATTAACTGCTGGCGTGCCATCGCCAGCTAGCAGTTGGACATTATGCCCAGGCTGCGGAAATCCTGCGGCACCCGGTCTGATAGGCTTGTCAATTCGTTGTGAGATATAATAAGAAAATTCGCTCATGCCGATCGCTTCAAAAACATCTTGTTCAAATCTGTCGCGCCAGGCAGCCAACATTTCATCGGATAAATGTTCACCGGCGCTCATGCAATGGCGTAGTGATGGCACATCTTCAGCGCTGAAATCAGTTTTTTGAATAATTTGCCGGTAAATTGTCGGTACACCAATAAAAATACTGCACTCATGTTTTTTGATTAGTTTTGGCCAGGTGCTCGCATCGTTTTTACCTTCATGCACAATCACCGTATGCCCATGAAACAGCGGATCCATCAGCGCCGAGCCTAATACATAGGTCCAGTTGAATTTTCCAGAATGCATGATCCGATCGCCGCTCTTAAAATCAAACCAGTATTGACTGGCGGGCAATCGGCCAATCAAAGAACGATGCGCATGCAAAACACCTTTTGTAAAACCGGTGGTGCCCGAGGTATAAACCAGATAAGCGGGGTCGTCGGCTTTGCTTTGATTAATCTCATTGGTCGCTTCGGCGTTTTGCACCAACTTGGTTAAATCTAACAGGCGAACTTTTGAGTCTGTATTTGTTGATGGCATCTCGCCATCACCCGCTAATAAAACTGCGGTCAAATTAGTTGATTCATTTAAGATGGATTGTAATTCTGTCCACATGGATTTGGCGGCAATTAATATTTTTGCGCCGGAATCTTTAGCTAAATAAGCCACTTCGGAGGTGGCCAATAAGGTTGAAGTTGGTACCGCGATAGCGCCATGTTTTAAACATCCGAAAAAACTCTCAGGGTAATCGGTGGAATTTGGCAGACGGATCAAAACGCGATCGCCAACCTGAATGTCTAATTGATTGAGTACTGTGACGATTTTGCCACTTTGTTGATCCAGCTCTTTGTAAGAGAGCTCCTTAGTGCCCAATTGATCATCTTCGACAATCAGCGCAATATTTTCCGCATGGTCGCCGATAGCATGTTGCTTGACACACTCATTAGCAATATTAAAATATTCCGGAATGGTCCACTCAGGTCCATTGTCGGTTTGGCTTAGATATTTTTCTAATTGACTCATGTTAAATACGTCCGTAGGGCCAGTTTTCTCGAATAACGTGAATGGGCAGTAGTTTGAGTACATCCATCGCAAATTGCTTGTCTTGCTCATTGAGAGACTTAAGTGCATAGGCCCGCAATAAGGTTTGTAGTGATTTACCAAACATCGGTGGATCTAGCATTTCGCCTTCAAATTTTATTGCCCCGCCCAATAAAGCATCGGCCTCAATTGCCGCTTTCAACATGGCAATATTGCGTTGGATGATCATCGGTGATGGCGTAAATGCGACTTTACATAAATGAATATGATAAGGATGGATGACTTGCTTTCCGGTAAGTCCCATTTGTGCTTCTACCGTGGCATGCCGATGCACCACATGAGATTCATGGTCGCCATGCAAATCCAGCCACCGGCGAACATCGTGGGGTTCGATATTGGTTTCTGGCATCGGCGTTTCATTAATTAGTACTTCCACGCCACCAATCACACCTTTACCTGCAATCCGCGCTTCTAGTAAGAGATTACGTAAATAGGTTTTTAACTCGTCGATCCAGCCTTCGGGAGTCAAATGGATAGCCATCGCTTTGGAAAAATCGTGAATGCCAAAGACCACATGTTTAACGGTTGAAAATTGCATCAGCTCTGGCGCTAGCTTAAGTGAACGAGGGTGTTCGATAATTGGCTGAATTTCAATATTGGGGTTTACCCCAACCAACCAGGCGGATAAATCTCTGATTTCTGCCGCGCCGTACATTTCACCGGCTTTCGCCAGAACAATCACATCGATATATTCGGCGACATCGCGGATCATTTCGAGATCTTTTTCGTACTCTTCGGTCCTAAACGGGTTGATCCGCAGGGCTATTTGGAACTTTCGCTCAGGAAATTTTGGCAATTCGCTACGCAATAGCTCACGGCTCATTTCTTTTTGACGACAACCATCTTCCAAATCAAACAATAAAGTATGCGCGGCACAGTTATGGGCATGTCGTCTAATTCGAGCGACCGCTTGCTCCATAGTTTCGTATTCGCTGTCTTTTGGGGAATATTTTACTGGCGGATAATAAAGCTGAATGCCAGGCCAGAAGCCACCTAGTACGTCCTCTTCATTGACGTGTTCTAAGAATTCATTGTGATAATTCATATGCTTTTTCCTAGTTAACTGTGGCCAGAACGGGGCTAAAAATCTCGGCTATTGATTAATTATTGTAATTTTCGCTTTATTTAACTGGTCGGATGTCTTTATCTCAGCTTAAATCATACCTATTTTAGCCCAGAATACAAATATTTGTTTAACGTAAAGATCTTTTGATAATGTTTAGAGTAAAGTATCCGAAGTGAATAACAACCCACTTTTGCTCAAATGTGACTAAAGTATAGGTAGGGAATGTTGCATTGCCAAGATGTTTGGGTATAAGTTATATAAGAACACTTTTTATTATATTTAAAATTGATTCAAACCCTTAATTTGAACTCATTAACCTGATATTGACTTTAACAAAAAATAGGAGCGAATAATGTCTGCTAATGTCCATCCAAATGAAGCGCTGTTTGACGCGGAAAAACCATTTCCCGTTATTCCGAGCTGCGAGCATTTTGCCGGTAGTGAAAAATTAATGCTTAAAGCATTGGAAATGCAGAATAAATTCGGTCCGGTATTTGATATCACCTGTGATTGTGAAGATGGTGCTGCTGCCGGGCAAGAAGCCGAGCATGCCGAAATGGTTGCCAGAGTGATTTCGAGTGACGCCAATCAGCATAATATGATGGGTGTCAGGATCCACGATTTTAGCCATCCTCATTGGAAAGCAGATGTTGATATTTTGGTGCCTGAAATTGGTAATAAAGTGGCTTACATCACTCTGCCTAAGTCCACTCAAGCCTTTCAAATTGAGGCGATGGTAGGTTATATCAAACAAGTCGCCAAAGAAAATAATATCGAGCGGGAAATTCCGATCCATGTGCTGGTTGAAACTCATGGCGCATTAAAAGATGTCTGGAAAATCGCCGAAGTGGACTGGATCCAGGTGCTTGATTTTGGCATGATGGATTTTGTCAGTGGCCATTATGGCGCTATTCCTGCTGCCTGTATGAGAAGTCCTGGACAATTTGATCATCCCTTGTTAGCCAGAGCTAAAACCGAAATGGTTGCAGCTGCGTTAGCCAATGGCATTGTTCCTGCGCATAACGTGACTCTCGATCTTAAAAATTCAGAGCAGACCAAAAGCGATGCAAGTCGGGCTAGAAATGAGTTTGGTTTTATGCGGATGTGGAGTATTTATCCAACTCAGGTAGAGGCTATTGTTGAAGCGATGAAACCGGATTATTCAGAAGTGGAAGACGCTCAAGGTATTCTACTCGCCGCGCAAAAAGCCGATTGGGGGCCGATCCAATATGCTGGTGAATTACATGATCGCGCGACTTATCGCTATTTTTGGCAATTGTTGCAGCGGGCTCATATCAGTGGACTTGAGCTGTCAGATGAAATTAAAGCGGCTTTCTTTTGATTACTGTTTAACGGACTTGAGTTTAACGGACTTGAGTTTACGGACCTGATTAATGATCGATAGCAAAAAACATTTTCGCTGTTTAGAAAGCATGTATCAAGCGGCTCCATTGAATGATTTTTACTCGCCAATAATGGCGATTAGTGATGGGGCAGCTGATATATCTATCGATATCGATAAAAAGTTCTTTCATGCGGGTCAAGCCGTGCATGGCTCGGTGTATTTCAAAATGTTAGATGATGCGGCTTTTTTTGCCGCTAATTCTCTTGAGCCTGACGTTTTTGTTTTAACCACTTCATTTACAACCTATCTGACGAAACCTATTTCCAGCGGAAAAATGCGAGCCGTGGGAAAAGTGGTCAACAAAAATCGTAGCCAGTTTATTGCTGAAGCCGTTGTTTATAATGCGAAAGATCAAGAAATTGGTCGAGGTAATGGCATTTTTGTTCGTAGTAAAGTTAAGTTGGTTGATGTGGATGGCACAAGAGATGTGACCAAGGTCACATATTCTACTCATCTACCGATACGTTCCGATAGTGCTCAAGAAAATGCTTATCTGTTCGAGTTAATAGGATATTAGCAACAAGACCTGTTGGATTATTTTGTTCAAGAGATAGTTGAGAATTATGACCTTCTATAATTGCCTTGGTGATAGCTAAACCTAGGCCAAAGCCTCCTCCATTGCTTTCTCTCGCTTTTGATAAACGTTGGAAGGGTTGTACTACAACATTAAGCTTGTCATGTGGTATCCCTGGACCATTATCTGAAACCGATATTGTGACGAAATCAATGTCGCTGATTAAGTTCACGACAGCGCCACCACCATATTTTACTGCATTTTCTATCAAATTTCGTACCGCTCTTGCTAAAGCCTCAGGTCTACATAATTGAAAAACATTGCTCTCTCCCGTGTAGGATACTGGCAGGCCAACCTCAGAAAAATCGAAACATTCACTTTCAAGCAATGAACTTAGATCAACCATTTTCATCGGCTCGAATCTGTTTTCTCCTTTGAGAAATTCAAGTCCTGACGCAGTTATCTTTTCCATTTTGATAATACTAGAAATAATACTCTCTCTAGTTTTATCATCCTCAATAAGTTCAGCCTTAATTCGAAGAGCCGTTATAGGTGTACGTATGTCGTGACTAATGGCTGCTAGCGTTTTGGTACGCCGATCTATTTCATCTGATACTTGTTGCTGCATGAGATTAAAAGATTTGATTGTTCTTCTTAGATCCGGTGGTCCAATTTCTTTTACTTTGGATATTTTTAAACCTTGAGCAAATTCAAGAGCCGCTTTATTCAAATTTTCAAGTGGCTTATTCAAGTGGCTAATCAAAAAAACAGCTATAATCCCTATGAAAAATGCGGCGACAAATGACCACCTTCTCCAATAGATAATGTCAGTAAACTGATGTGATTCATGGTAGTGAACTTCAGAATTAAACCATAAACCTGAAGCAAGTTTAATACTGATTACGAGACCTTCAAGCGGAAACTGCATATCATTATCGCCACATTTATGATAAGAGAAATCCTTTTGTGAAAATGTCACATGACCAACTAAAACCTGAGTGTCTTCGAGCACTAATTTATGACTGATTCTATTTTCCAGCTGCTTAGTATCATTAGAAACTGACTGAAATTGATAGGGGTCTTTTGTCAACGTATGTCCGGCATGACAACTGGAAGTTAATTTTAGGACTTTACTCACTTGATTCATGTTAAGTATTTCGAACACTGGAATTAAAGATTTAATTCTTTTTAAATTCTGACTACTTTCAGCAGTTTCACTCACTGTCTGTTGTTTTAAAAATTCCATTACGACAAATGTTATCAACAATAAAGTTAAGGACAGAAAAAGAACCACCATCATTTGACCTGCCATTGTTTTGGGTTTCCACCAGGCCGATAAATTCATGATTGCCACGCTAATTTAGCGGAGAAGATATAACCTCCGCCCCATTTAGTCTGTATGATTTTGGGATTTGCTGGATCTAGTTCCAGTTTTTGCCTCAGTCGACTGATTTGATTATCAATGCTGCGGTCAAAGAGTTGGGACTCTCTACCCTTTG
>JAUUYO010000274.1 GCA_030590405.1 Kangiellaceae bacterium | reverse complement strand
TTATAAGGTAAAATATTCATAAGCCTTGAGTTGTTGCACCCGTTGGGTGGTGGTCTGTTTGGTTGCAAACCATTATACAGCCAAGGCTTCCTTGATTTTAGCTTTTTCTATAATGAGATTCAGGTAATACTTTAGCGTTCAATAATTTAGACAGCCCTAATATATGTGCTAGTATTAGCTCACCTATCAACCGCTAATAACTTAAAATGAGAGGCCTTTGTGAAAAAAACTATCAGTCAATTACTACTCGTTATTCTTTGCTTTTCGGTACTAACCGCAGAAGCAAAACGTAAGAAAAAACCTCGTTTTAAACCTTATTATCTGGTTTCTGCAGAAATAGGCGCTTATGAGTCGGCAGTCAAACAGACCCGCGATAAAATCACTGCCAGCGAGTTTAAACTGCTAGGCGAGTATTCTCCTTTGGCGGACAGAACGATTTTTGCGATCACCAGTGATAAACTACTGGCCATCGCTTCAAAAACAGAGTTTGGTGGATACGGTGCGGTCATTCGTGTCGCGGTAACCAATACTGACAAGGGGGCGCAGGTTTCTTATGTCAATCCGACTTATATGTCTTATGCCTATCAAATGGAAGATATTTCTGAAGTGAGCGCTTCAATCACTGCGTTGTTCGGTGAAGCGGTTGCCTTTGGTTCTAAAAGGGGTGAAACCAAACGCTCACTCAATGGTTATCAATATATGATGATGATGCCAGAATTTGAAGATCACGATAAACTGGGTAGTTTCGATTCACATCAAACAGCCTTGGCTACGGTCAATAAAAACCTTGCCTCTGGCGTGCTTAAATTAACCAAAGTATTTGAAATTGCGCTGCCGGGTAAAGATGAGGTGCTGATTGGGGTTGGGATTGATGATGGTGATGGCGCTGATAAATTTATTATGGATACTATTGATAAATCTGATACCAAACACTCAGCACACCTTCCCTATACGGTGCTGATCTCAGACGATACAGTTTATAGCCAGGCTGGAAAATTCAGAATTGCTTTGGCTTTTCCTGATTTAGGCATGGGACAGTTTATGGATATTTCAGATGCGCCAGATGGGATTGTGAACAGTTTGAAAATGTTGATTAAATAGATCTATATTTAAAACAAAAAAGCTCCTCTGCCAAAAGTACGCACACTGGACGGATCAACTGGCGCCCCTGCCGTACTAATGATTTTGCTTGCAAGTATAGCCAAAAGGATGTGCAGCTACTGGCTAAAATGGATTACCTGTCAGATGATGATTACCGTGGATTACAGTCTTATCTTCTTCAAAAAACTGGTGGTATTCGCAAGCTATCGATTATTGGAAAAAATCTGACCATGAAATTTAGATGCTCACACTATATAGCAAGTCTGAACGTGCAACTATTTCAGGCCTATATTACTTTTAGTTAGTAGACCTATTAGCCCTTTAAAGATAATAATCAGACCAAGCAGAAAACTGATTTTATCAAATATGTATAAGCAACAATTAGCCAACCTTATTTTAGTCATTCTCGTGGTGGTCCTTACACCACGGGGATTTGCGTTGGCTTAAACAAGACCAAAACAACCAACCCCCGCTTCGAAAGAACCGGGGGTTTTTTTATGTCCATGGATGGATTGTCAGGATTTCGTTCCTGACAAACCCTAAATACCTATCCGGCAATGCTGCAAGGAGCCATGGAAAGCTTGCCCCATGCCAAAAGTAGTCCTTTAGAGAGGCGTAGCTAATGTAGTGGGTATGGCGGTGAGACGATGAACTTAAACGAACAATAAAGGAAAAAAGATGACCGAAGAAAAATACTCTGGCGCCCAGATGGTGGTTAAAGCGCTGGTTGATCTGGGGGTAAAACATGTTTTTGGTTATCCCGGCGGTTCGGTATTAGACATTTATGATGTATTGCACCAACAAGATGAGCTGCAACATATCTTGGTGCGACACGAGCAAGCAGCCACCCATATGGCCGATGGCTACAGTCGCTCGACCAATGAAGTTGGGGTAGTACTGGTCACCTCCGGCCCCGGTGCGACCAATTGTGTCACTGGTATTGCCACCGCTTATATGGATTCCATTCCGATGGTAGTGCTTTCTGGTCAGGTAGCGACCCATTTGATTGGCGATGATGCCTTTCAGGAAACCGATATCTTAGGCTGCTCAAGACCCATCGTTAAACACAGTTACAGCTGCCGCTCGGCGAGCGAAATACCCAGCATGATTGCCAAAGCCTTTCATCTGGCCAAAACCGGTCGCCCCGGTCCGGTGGTGGTAGATTTACCCAAAGACAAATTAAGCCCAAATGAAAAATTTACTTATCATATGCCGACTGAAATCAAGATGCGATCCTATAATCCAACCATCCGAGGGCACTCAAAGCAGATCAAAAAAGTCGCAAAAACCTTATTATTAGCCAAACAACCGGTCATTTATGCGGGCGGGGGGGTCATTGCGGCAGGAGCATCCGAATTACTGTTACAGTTAACCAAAAAACTCAACGCGCCAGTCACTAACACCTTGATGGCATTAGGCTGCATTGATGGCAAACACCCTAATTTTGTTGGCATGTTAGGTATGCATGGCACTTATGAAGCCAATAAAACCATGGCAAATGCGGATGTAATTTTAGCGCTAGGCGCTCGTTTTGATGATCGGGTGACCAACAATTGCAGTAAATTTTGTCCCGATGCCACCATTATTCATGTGGATATCGACCCCACTTCGATCTCGAAAAACATCCATGCCCACATTCCGGTAGTGGGTTCAATCGAGGTGGTTATCGAGCAACTTTTGATGGCTTTTGAAAATGAGACTGCCGAGCAAGATCCAGCCGCCAATAAAAACTGGTGGCAGCAAATTAATCAATGGCGAGAGCGGCAATGCCTGAGTTATAGAAAAGGCAGTAAAGCCATTAAACCACAACAAGTCATCGATGCGCTTTATCGAGCCACCAATGGCGAGGCGTTTATCACCTCCGATGTGGGCCAACATCAAATGTTTGCTGCATTACATTACCCCTTTAAGCGCCCCAAACAATGGATCAATTCTGGCGGCCTGGGTACTATGGGATTTGGCCTGCCAGCAGCGATGGGCGTTCGCTTTGCCCATCCTGAGGCGCAAGTGGCTTGCATTACTGGTGATGGCTCCATCCAGATGAATATTCAGGAATTATCGACCTGTTTGCAATATAACCTGCCGATCAAAATCATTTTGCTCAACAACGGTAATCTGGGCATGGTCAAACAGATACAGGACATTAATTATGCAGGCCGTCACTCCAATGTTTATATGGATTCTTTGCCTGATTTTGTCAAACTGGCAGAAGCTTATGGTCATGTCGGCATAAAAGTAACCTCTGCTGATCAGTTAGATAACGCCATGCAAAAAACCTTTGCAATGAAAAATAGGCTGGTTTTTCTGGATATTCAAGTGGAAGAACATGAACATGTTTATCCGATGCAAAAGCGTTTTGGCGCGATTGATGATATGTTGTTGGCCAAAGGAGTAGAGACATAATGCAAACTGTTTTATCGATTTTATTAGAAAATGAACCGGGATCCTTATCTCGAATTATTGGTTTATTTTCCCAAAGAGCGTTTAATATTGAAAGCCTGACCGTCGCCGCGATTGAAGATAAAAGTTTGTCTCGAATTACCATTGCCACTAATGGCGACCACCGAGTGATTGAACAAATTATTAAGCAAGTAAATAAGCTGGTGGATGTACTTAAAATTTCGGAGCTAACCAATGCCGAGCATATCGAAAGAGAATTAATGTTTGTTAAGTTGAGCGCTACGACCCCGGTGATGCGCGAGGAAATTGTTCGCACCGCAGAAATTTTCAGAGGCCAGATTGTCGATAGCACCAGTCAGATCTACACGGTGCAATTGACTGGTAAAAAAGACAAACTCAATGCGTTTATTCGATCGATTAAACGCCAGAGCGACATTATTGAAATCGTTCGTTCCGGTTGCGTGGCAATTGCCAGAGGGGAGCGGGCGCTTAGGCCATAAACTATGCTTAGACCATAAATTAAAAACATTATCGCTTCAAATGCGTATCAAGCAGTTGTTGAGTAAACTGCGGCCGCAAATAAAACCCTCGTGGCAAAGTTTGCGCTTGCTCCCCTTGCTCAT
>JAUUYO010000303.1 GCA_030590405.1 Kangiellaceae bacterium | reverse complement strand
TAATCACTATTTGTGCTGCCAAAAATTTGGCTAGTCAGTCTTTAACAGTTCTGTTTTAGCAGACCAGTTTTAGCAGACCAGTTTTAACAGACCAGTTTTAACAGACCAGTTTTAGCAGTCACGTTTTAATAAAACCAATCAGGAACTAATTATGAGCGATGCAAACTCAATCGAACTGAATGATGACGAGTATCCGGTGCTGCCACTAAGAGATGTGGTGGTGTTCCCACATATGGTTATCCCTTTATTTGTTGGTAGAGAAAAATCCATCGAAGCACTGCAATATGCAACGGACAATGGCAATCAAGTGTTGTTGGTTGCGCAAAAAGATGCCAATAATGATGATCCCGGTAAGAAAGATATTTTTACCCATGGCTGTATTGCCAACATTCTTCAACTTTTAAAACTTCCCGATGGTAATCTTAAGGTATTAGTGGAAGGCGTCGAAAGAGCAAAAATCGATCGATTAAAATCGAGTCATCAATTTTTGATTGCATCAGCGAGTATCTGCCCTTCTTTAAATAGTAGTAAGAAAGAGGAAATCGTGGTTATTCGCTCGGTCAAGGCAATGTTTGAAAGTTATGTCAAATTAAACAAAAAAATCCCTCACGAAGTACTCACGACCATTGCATCGATTGATGAGGCTGAAAAATTGGCGGATATTGTCGCGGCGCACATTTTGATCAAAATTGAGCAAAAACAAAAAGTGCTTGAGATCGACGATGTGGTTAAACGTCTGGAATTTTTGATGTCATCGATGGAGTCAGAGATTGACTTACTGCATGTCGAGAAAAAAATCCGTGGGCGGGTAAAAAGCCAAATGGATAAAAGCCAGCGAGATTATTATCTGAATGAGCAAATAAAGGCCATTCAAAAAGAGTTGGGGGATGATGACGGTGCTTCCGAATTTGAAGATTTAGCAGAAAAAATAGCCAAAGGCGGGTTATCTACAGAAGCCAAAGAAAAAGCAGAAGCCGAACTGAAAAAACTCAAAATGATGTCACCCATGTCGGCAGAAGCGACCGTAGTGAGAGGTTACGTTGATTGGCTGGTTGGACTGCCATGGAAAAAACGCACCAAGTTACATTCCGATCTGAAAAAAGCACAGCAGACGCTTGAGCATGATCATTATGGCCTGGAAGAAGTCAAAGAGCGCATTTTAGAGTTTCTTGCGGTGCAAACTCGAGTTAAAAAATTAAAAGGCCCTGTGTTGTGTTTAGTGGGACCGCCCGGAGTTGGAAAAACCTCCCTGGGAGAGTCTATTGCAACTGCAACGGGAAGAAAATTTATCCGAATTTCTCTCGGAGGAGTCAGGGATGAAGCCGAAATACGCGGTCATCGAAGAACTTATATTGGTTCAATGCCCGGCAAAATCATTCAAAAATTAAGCAAAAGCAAAGTCAAAAACCCACTTATTTTATTAGATGAAATTGACAAAATGGCGATGGATTTACGTGGCGACCCAGCATCTGCGTTATTGGAAGTGCTTGACCCAGAACAAAATAATCGGTTTAACGACCATTATCTGGAAGTCGATTATGACCTGTCTGAAGTGATGTTTGTATGTACCGCTAATTCGATGAATATTCCGGCACCATTATTAGACCGAATGGAAGTGATCCATTTATCCGGTTATACCGAAGATGAAAAACTCAATATCGCAGAAAGATATTTATTGCCCAAACAGCGTAAAGTTAACGGTTTAGAGAACGATGATATGCACATTTCAAAGTCTTCATTGGTCGATACAATCCGACACTATACCAGAGAAGCGGGGGTCAGAAATCTGGAACGAGAAATATCAAAAATATGCCGTAAAGTAGTCAAACAATTAATGCTGGATAAAAGTAAAAACTCGCTGAGAGTCACCACCAATAATTTGAATAAATATCTCGGCGTCGAAAAATATGATTTTGGGGTCGCTGGCGAGACGGATCAGGTTGGTCAGGTAACCGGTTTGGCATGGACCCAGGTCGGCGGAGAATTATTGACCATCGAAGCGATCGTCACCTCCGGTAAAGGAAAAGCGATCTCCACAGGCCATTTAGGCACAGTGATGCAAGAATCGATTACTGCAGCAATCACCGTGGTAAGGAGCCGAGCCAATTCATTAGGCATTGATGAGGACTTTTATCAGTCGAAAGATATTCATGTTCATGTACCCGAAGGGGCCACACCAAAAGATGGACCCAGTGCTGGTTGTGCCATGTGTACAGCGTTAGTTTCATCGTTAACTGGTATTCCGGTTCGGCGCGATGTGGCAATGACTGGAGAAATCACTTTGCGCGGTGAAGTGCTACCCATTGGTGGATTAAAAGAAAAATTACTTGCGGCTCATCGAGGGGGGATTAAACGAGTCTTGATCCCGCAAAAAAATGTCAAAGATCTTGCTGAAATCCCAGCCAATGTGATCGGCGGTTTAGAAATATTACCGGTTCGTTGGATTGATGAAGTTTTAGACAAAGCGTTGGTCAGTATGCCGACCCCTTCTCTGATTGAGGAAAAAAAGACCAGCAAAAAAGCTAAATCCAAAGTTAAAAGTGGAGTAACTGTGAGTCGAAAAAACAAACCTCACTAGATTTGGTCTTTTTTGTGAATTGTTTATTATTTACACGATATTGAGATAAAAACAGCTTGAATGTTGGTTATTTGAGCAATGCCACGGATTTTCTGGTGTTAAAGGCAATTGTTGCTTGACAGTTAAATTCGTCCATTGGTATAACGTAATCCGGATGGAGCATAAAAGGAATTAACATCAAAAAATATGCTCTAAATACAAACAGTAAGAATTAAGGGGAATAATGTGAATAAATCTGAATTAATTGATGCAATTGCGTCTGGTGCCGATATTTCTAAAGCTTCTGCGGGTCGTGCACTCGATTCAATGGTTGATACAATTACTGAGAGCTTAAGAAAAGGCGACCCAGTGGCACTAGTAGGATTTGGTACTTTCTCTGTTAAAGACAGAGCTGCACGTCAAGGTCGTAACCCACAGACTGGCGCAACTATCCAAATACCGGCAGCCAGAGTTCCTGGATTTAAGGCTGGCAAAGGTCTTAAAGACGCGGTAAACTAGCGCTCTGTTAATTCGAGCGTTACAGCTTTGGACGTTTAGAAAATCTGGGGCGCTTAGCTCAGTTGGGAGAGCATCGCCCTTACAAGGCGAGGGTCAGTGGTTCGAGCCCACTAGTGCCCACCAGTTTTTACGTTGTTTTAGTTTTGGGGATAAAGTTAATTTGTGAAGTTTTTTTTTCAAAATGACTAATTCAAATACCCTTCAGATAAAAGCTTTACGTATAAAGCGAAAAGATTGTGGAGCGGTAGTTCAGCTGGTTAGAATACCGGCCTGTCACGCCGGGGGTCGCGGGTTCGAGTCCCGT
>JAUUYO010000065.1 GCA_030590405.1 Kangiellaceae bacterium | reverse complement strand
TATCAATTGATGAAAAAATACTCAGATTTACCAATGGATTTAGCCGACGCTTCTTTAGTGTTGCTCGCCGAGCAGCTGGGTCATGGCCGCATACTATCGACAGATAAACGAGATTTTAATAGTTACCGATGGAAAAATTATCAACCTTTCGAAAATTTATTATTAGATGTCTAGCTGATAATAGTAACTCTCGCTCCTTGAGCAAAGTCGGGCTAAGAATCAATAGGATATAATTTTGACATTAAAGATCACCAAAGCAGTCATCCCGGTCGCAGGATTGGGTACACGAATGTTACCAGCCACCAAAGCGATCCCAAAGGAAATGCTGCCGATTGTGGATAAACCTTTGATCCAATATATCGTCAATGAGTGTATCGCCGCAGGAATTACTGAAATAGTGTTGGTGACTCATTCTTCAAAAAATGCGATTGAAAATCATTTTGATAAATCTTTTGAGCTGGAAACGACTCTTGAAATGCGTGTAAAACGTCAATTGTTAGAAGAAATTCAGGCCATTTGTCCGAAACATGTCACCATCATGCATATACGTCAAGGCGAAGCCAAAGGCTTGGGGCATGCTGTTTTGAAAGCTCATCCACTGGTAGGTGAAGCGCCATTTGTGGTGGTTTTACCTGATGTTTTAATTGATGATGCCACTAGTGACCTAAAAACTGAAAACTTGGCTGCTATGCTAAACCGATATGAACAAACCAAAGCCAGCCAGATAATGGTTGAGCCTGTGCCGCAAGAAAAAGTATCCAGTTACGGGGTAGCGGATTGCGGCGGTGTCGAGTTAAAACCCGGTGAGTCGGCTAAGATGACCCAGGTGGTTGAAAAACCACCTGTTGATGAAGCGCCTTCTAATTTAGCCGTTGTTGGCCGTTATGTTCTGTCTGAAAAAATCTGGGACCTACTCGATTTTACCCCGCCAGGAGCTGGTGGCGAAATTCAATTGACGGACGCCATTGCCAGTTTAATGAAATTGGAAACGGTTGAAGCATTTCACATGGTCGGAAAGTCACATGACTGTGGATCAAAGATCGGTTATATGAAAGCGTTTGTTGAATATGGTCTCAGGCATGAAGAAAAGGGTGAAGAGTTTCATGCTTATCTTAAAGAGCTAGATTTTTAAGGTAGTTGCATTTTTAAATCAAATAATCATAATATCGCGCAGCCATTTGCAGTTCGGATTAGACCGTTTTTTCTGGTTGTAATCCGACATCGATGTCAAATTCAAATAAATCGGTGGATTACGAGCCAAAAACGCTCTAATACACTCTACGATCCTAAAAAACAAAGGATAACTCATTGAAAGAACTAACTTGTTTCAAAGCCTACGATATTCGAGGTCAATTAGGTGAAGAACTCAATACCGATATTGCTTATCGAATAGGTCGAGCCTATGCTGAATTTTTACAACCTAAGTCAGTGGTATTAGGCGGCGATGTAAGAGAAACTAGCGAAGAGCTAAAAATGGCTTTAGCCGATGGCATCATGGACGCTGGTTTTGATGTGATTGATATTGGTATGACCGGAACCGAAGAAGTTTATTTTGCTGTTCAGCATTTAAAGGTGGATGGCGGTATTGAAGTGACCGCTTCCCACAATCCAATTGATTACAATGGCATGAAACCCGTACGTCAAGGTTCTCGGCCAGTCTCTGGTGATACTGGATTATTAGATATAAAGCGTTTGGCAGAAAATATGCCAAGCAGGAGCGAGGAGCTGGGAGCGAGGATTGAGGAAAATAAAGTAACCAGAGGAGAGTATCGAAAGTTATCGATCCTTTCTGAATATGTTGAGCATTTGCTGACTTATGTCGATGTGAAAAATATCAAGCCATTAAAACTAGTGGTTAACTCTGGTAATGGCGCTGCAGGCCATGTGATAGATGAAGTGGAGCGGCTATTTGTTAAGCATTCAGTTCCAATCTCTTTTGTCAAAATTCACCATGAACCGGAGCCAACTTTCCCTAATGGGATCCCTAACCCCATTTTAGTTGAAAATCGAGCAGTGACTTCGAAAGCAGTCCTGGAATCAGGAGCTGATTTTGGGATCGCATGGGACGGTGATTTTGATCGTTGTTTTTTGTTTGATGAGAAAGGTCAGTTTATTGAAGGCTATTATATTGTTGGATTGTTGGCGGAAGCATTCTTAGCTAAGAATAAAGGGGAAAAAGTGATCCATGACCCAAGACTCACCTGGAATACCATCGAGATTGCTGACAAAATGCAAGGTCAAGCCATTCAGAGCAAGACGGGACATGCGTTTATTAAAGAAAGAATGCGTCAGGAAGATGCGGTTTATGGCGGCGAAATGAGTGCTCATCATTATTTCCGAGATTTCGGTTATTGTGATAGCGGTATGATCCCCTGGTTGTTAGTGGCAGAGTTAGTTTGCTTGAAAAACAAACCGTTATCGAAGTTAGTTAAAGAGCGGATCGAAAAATTCCCTTCGCCCGGCGAAATTAACCGAAAGGTGAATGATGCTCAGGCGACTATTCAGCGAATTGAAGCGATTTACTCTAAAGATGCATTGTTAATTGATAAAACTGATGGGATCAGCATTGAATACCAGGATTGGCGGTTTAATTTGAGAGCATCTAACACAGAGCCTGTGATCCGTTTAAATCTGGAAACCCGAGGGGATCTGGAATTGATGAAAATTAAGACAGAAGAATTATTAGCTGAGATTGAGAAAGAAGTCTGAATAAAAGGTTCCAGTTTCGTAGGGTGTATTCGAGAGTCATTATTCTCGTAATACACCATTTCTTCATATGTCTTGATGTCGGATTACGGCCAGACAGCCGGTCTAATCCATTAACCTACGATTAACTTTAGTTAGCATAGGTATTTCTGACAAATAATCAGGGTCTAAAAATTTTAAATCCTATTGACTTAGAGTCTGGGCAATGGATAATTAGCCGCTAGCACCTGGTTTTTTATTAAGGATAACTAAAAAAATGATCTTACCTATTATAATGGCTGGTGGAACTGGTTCACGTCTTTGGCCTTTATCTCGTTCAATGTATCCTAAACAGTTTTTGAATATAGTCGGTGAAAACACCATGATTCAAGACACTGTGCACCGTTTGGCCAATATGGAAATTAGTAACCCGATGGTGATTTGTAATCAGGAACATCGATTTCTGGTCGCTGAGCAATTACATAGCATTGGAAAATGTGGTGATATTATTTTGGAACCTGTTGGTCGAAATACAGCGCCTGCGATTGCTTTGGCTGCATTAAGAGCTACCGAAAATGGCGAGGACCCACTGCTATTAGTTTTAGCGGCCGATCATGTTATCAAGGAAGTTCATCATTTCGAAACTGCTGTCAATGGCGCTATCGGCTTGGCGAATAAAGGCAATCTTGTGACCTTTGGGATTGTGCCTGATGCGCCGGAGACTGGCTATGGCTATATTCAGCGTGGCGATGTTTGTATCGAAAATAACATTGGGGTCGATAATTTTAAAGTTCAAAAATTTGTTGAAAAGCCCAACCTAAAAACAGCTCAGGAATATCTGGATAGCGGTAAATTTTATTGGAACAGCGGCATGTTTTTGTTTAAAGCGAGTCGATACCTTGAAGAGCTGGAAAAATACAGCCCCGAAATACTTAAAGTCTGCCGTGAAGGCATAAAATCTGCAGCTAAAGATCTGGATTTTATTCGTATCGAAGAAGCCATTTTTGCCACTTGCCCTTCAGATTCAATTGATTACGCGGTCATGGAAAAAACCGATAGCGCAGTAGTCATTCCGTTAGATGCTCAGTGGAGCGATATTGGTTCTTGGTCCGCTATTTTAGACGTCAGCGAAAAAGATGATGATGGAAATTGCTTTAATGGTGATGTGATTAGCCATGATTCTAAGGATTGCCTGGTTTTAGGTGAAGATCGTCTGATCTCAATTCTCGGACTTGAAAATATCATTGTTGTTGATACCAAAGATGCGATTTTGGTGGCGGATAAAAATAAGGTGCAAAACGTTAAAAGTATCGTTGATGAGCTTAAAAAGTCAAATCGGGAAGAATGGAAAATTCACCGTGAAGTTTATCGCCCCTGGGGTAAATATGATTCAATTGACGTTGGTTCTCGTTATCAGGTTAAGCGAATTACGGTTAAACCTGGGGCTAAATTAAGCGTGCAAAAACATCATCATCGCGCCGAGCACTGGGTGGTTGTTAATGGTACTGCGAGTGTTACTAATGGCGACCAAACTTTTCTGGTTAGCGAAAATGAGTCGACTTATATTCCCATCGGTCAAATTCATGCATTAGAAAACCCAGGCAAAGTGCCGCTAGAATTAATTGAAGTTCAAACCGGTTCTTATTTGGGCGAAGATGATATTGTTCGACTTGAGGATAATTACGGAAGGGCTTAGCCGTTTTTCGGCCTTTTTTCATTACCTAGGAGCCTGTCCGAGAATAGGAAACCTACTACGGAAAAGCTATTTTGGCTAGATTTGCCGCTCATTTTCGTTAAATAGACTGGCTATTCGTCTCAAATGACCGACGAATCTAACTCAAAATTACTTTCCCTCGTTACGGTCTCTATTCTCGGACAGGTTCCTAGCCGCAGGTATCTCCTGGCTTCTTATCCCTTTGCAAAGCGACCTTTCGGCCTATCCAGAGAAAAGTCACTGCGGCAATGATACCTGCAAAATCAGCAATCATATCGGCATAACTAAATCCCCTATGGGGCAAGAGCGCCTGTATAAGTTCAACTACAACGCCTAACGAGCAGGAAATAGTCACTGCCCACAAAATATGTAACCTTGGAAAAGCCAGCAAACAGAAAAAAGCGAACGCGCCAAAGCCAATAAAATGAAAGACCTTGTCGATATTCCGGTAACTTATATGATGGCCTAAAGAAGGCATCAAGGTAAGGTAGAGCAGTAAGCTTGCATTTAGCCAAAAGACAACTTGCCATTTATGGGTCTGTTTTTGATTGAATATAATATCGAAAAGCTTTCCTATGAACACGTCTATTCCGTTATTGTTTGGTTATTTAGTCAGGATTGATGCGATTTTATCAATTTAGATCAGCATAAAAAAGGATTAATCCTCAAAAGACGTAATAAATTATTTCCAGATTTAGCTAGCGGAGGTGTCAGGCTAGAACTATTAGTTATTTTTTTATTGCAAGGTGTATTTTAGCTGCCCTTTGTCAAGGGATCTGCTATTATTTGCCGCGATATGCATCTAGATGTCGACTTAGCAAAGAGCAGCAGGCGCTAGACTAAAGGATTAATTTAAAAAGAACTTATTAAATGAAAAAACATTCCCATTTATCCCAGTTAGAAGCCGAAAGTATTCAGATTTTTCGTGAAGTAGCGGCAGAATTTGATAATCCTGTTATGCTTTACTCGGTAGGTAAAGACTCCTCAGTTTTATTACACTTGGCTCGCAAGGCTTTTTATCCGGGGAAAATCCCCTTTCCATTATTACATGTGGATACCAACTGGAAATTCAAAGAAATGATTGAATTTCGAGACAAAGTGGCTGCTGAGATCGGTTTTGATCTATTGGTTCATAAAAATCCTGATGGTTTGGCGATGGATATTAATCCATTCGTCCATGGCAGTTCCAAACATACCGACATTATGAAAACCGCTGGATTAAAGCAGGCGCTCGACCATTATAAATTTGATGCTGCTTTTGGCGGCGCAAGGCGAGATGAAGAAAAATCTCGCGCAAAAGAACGGGTTTATTCATTCAGAGATTCTGCCCATCGTTGGGATCCTAAAAATCAGCGCCCAGAGCTGTGGGATATCTATAACGGCAGAATAGACAAAGGCGAAAGTATTCGGGTATTCCCTTTATCCAATTGGACGGAGCTGGACATCTGGCAATATATCTATCAGGAAAACATTGAAATCCCATCATTATATCTTTCCAAAAAACGACCAGTTGTTGAAAGAGATGGTGTTTTAGTCATGGTAGATGATGAGCGTATGCCTCTTGAAAAGGGGGAAAAGCCCATGATGAAATCGGTGCGATTCAGGACTTTAGGTTGTTATCCTCTAACTGGCGCGGTTGAGTCAGAAGCGACAACCTTACCAGAAATTATCCAGGAAATGCTTTTGACTAAAACCTCAGAAAGGCAAGGCAGGATGATTGACAGCGATTCAACCGGGTCAATGGAAAAGAAGAAGATCGAAGGGTATTTTTAGAATAAGGGTATTTTTAGAATAAAGGTATTTTTAGAATAAAGTGTGCGGGCTGCTAATAAAGAATGAAACCCGCAGGTTGGATTAGGCCGTTTCTTTGGCCGTAATCCGACATGAACTTGATAGCAATAAGGTGGGTTACGAGCAAAAATACGCTCTAATCCACCCTACATAGTTACCATAATTTATCGATTAACTTAAATTATTTTCAAAGAGCATAAACAAAAATGTCAACAAAACAGCAACAAGATAATTTAGATAACGTCGTTTGGCACCAGCACAAAATAGGTAAACAACAGCGAGCTAAAGCAAAACAGCAAAAGCCGTGTGTTTTATGGTTTACTGGCCTTAGTGGCTCAGGAAAATCAACCATTGCCAATTTGTTAGAGCAGAAGTTGTTTGAACTCAGCAAACAAAGTTATTTGTTAGACGGTGACAACATTCGTCATGGTTTGTGTGGTGATCTTGGTTTTTCTGATAGAGATCGAGTGGAAAATATCCGCCGAATTAGTGAGCTATGCAAGCTTTTTGTTGATTCTGGCGAAATTGTATTAGCGGCTTTTATATCGCCTTTTAGAACTGATCGGGCGTTTGCGCGAAGTTTGTTAGGTGATGGAGAGTTTGTTGAAGTCTTTGTTGACGCGCCGCTTGCAGTTTGCGAAGAACGTGACCCGAAAGGTCTGTATAAAAAAGCCCGGCGTGGTGAGATCCATAAATTTACCGGCATTGATTCTGACTATCAAGTACCTTACGGCCCTGAGATAACCATTGATACCGCTAAATACAACCCACAAGAATGTGTAGAACAAATTCTCAATTACCTTACAGAAAACGGATTTTTGAAATAAACGGAATTTTAGGAAAAGACATGACATCAGAAACAAACTTATTAGAAACCGATATTCTGGCTTATTTAAAGTGCCATGAAGAAAAAGATTTATTGCAATTTTTGACCTGTGGCTCAGTGGATGACGGTAAAAGTACCTTAATCGGTCGACTCTTACATGATTCAAAAATGATTTTTGAAGATCAATTGGCGGCGATTGAAAAAGACAGTAAAAAGTCTGGAACCCAGGGCGATGAAATCGATCTGGCATTGTTGGTCGATGGACTTCAATCAGAAAGAGAGCAGGGCATCACCATTGATGTGGCTTATCGCTATTTTGCTACTGAAAAACGTAAATTTATTATCGCCGATACGCCCGGGCATGAACAATATACCCGTAATATGGCTACCGGTGCGTCGAATTGTGACCTTGCGGTTATTCTGGTCGACGCTCGTGCCGGGGTAAAATCACAAACCCGCCGACACAGTTATATTGCTTCTTTATTAGGTATTAAACATATCATTGTGGCAGTCAATAAAATGGACCTGGTTGATTATAAACAGTCTGTTTTTGATGATGTAAAAAAGGAATATCTGGCTTTTAGTCAACAACTTGCTTTTGACGATATTCAAGTTTTGCCTCTGTCTGCACTGCGCGGCGACAATGTCGTCAATAATAGCAAAGAGCTTGGCTGGTTTACCGGACCGACTATGATGAAGGCGTTAGAAGAAGTAAAAATAGGCGAAACCAAAAGTAATGAAGAATTTCGTTTTCCTGTGCAATGGGTTAATCGACCGAATTCCGAATTCAGAGGCTTTAGCGGAACAATCGCTGGCGGCCTGGTTAAGGTGGGAGACTCCATCACTGTTTTGCCTTCCGGAAAACAATCAACGGTAAAATCCATAGTGACCTTTGATGGTGAATTGGCCAGCGCAGAACATGGTCAAGCCGTTACCATTACCTTAAATGATGAAATTGATATTAGCCGAGGCGATATGATTTGCCATCAGGGGCATCTAGCACAAATGGGCAAGTACTTTGAAGCGGATATTGTATGGATGTCAGAAGATGCATTGATGCCGAACAAGCAATATGACTTCAAATTTACAGGCAAATATGCATCAGGAAGTATTGTAGAGGTTGTTCATCGAGTTGACATAAATAGTTTGCAGAAAATGGATGCTACTCATCTTGAGCTGAATGAGATAGGGCCTTGCAAGGTTCGCTTAACCCAACAAGTGGCTTTTGACAGTTATCAGGACAATCGACAAACGGGCGCTTTTATCGTCATCGATCGACTTTCTAATATTACGGTTGCTGCCGGAATGATAAAGCATCCTTTTAGTATCGACGAAGACGATACCACACCGACTAATATTTCTGAATTTGAGATTGAATTAAACCAGCTGATTAGAAAGCATTTCCCTCATTGGGAGGCGCAAGATATCGGTCAGTTATTTGGCAAGTAAATAGCCTCCAAACAGGTTTTTTTATTCTTTGATTTCTAAGCCTTTATTGGTTAAAATGCGCGCATTCATGAAATAATACTAACTTTGGGATTTTTCCCAATAGAAAAGCACCTTGAATTTATGTTCATCGTGCTTTTCTTGCTTTATCGGAGTTGCTTTAACGCATGCCTGTTATCACTCTACCGGATGGTAGTCAAAGAGAATTTGAGCACGAAGTGACTGTTTTTCAGGTCGCCGCAGACATTGGTCCTGGGCTAGCGAAAGCGGCCTTGGCTGGCCGTGTGAACGGCGAACTGGTCGATACCAGTTATATTATTTCAAAAGATGTCGAGCTTTCTCTTATTACCGAGCGTGATGAAGATGGGCTTGAAGTTATCCGCCATTCTTGTGCTCATCTCCTGGCTCAGGCGACTCAAGCGTTATTTCCTAAGGCACAAGTTACTATTGGACCTGTTATCGATAACGGTTTTTATTACGACTTTGCGTTTTCCAGGCCTTTCACCCCAGATGATCTGATTGCTATCGAAAATAAAATGACAGAAATCGCTAAGCAAGACTTGCCGATTGAACGAAGCACTATGAGCCGCGAGGAAGCAATCGAGTTCTTCAAAAGTATGGGTGAAGAGTATAAAGCCGAAATTATTGAGAGTATTCCGGCGGGAGATGAAATTTCTCTTTATCGTCAGGGTGATTTCATCGATTTATGCCGTGGGCCTCATGTTCCAGGTACCGGTAAAATTAAAGCATTTAAATTAATGAAATTAGCAGGTGCTTATTGGCGTGGTGATTCGAACAATGAAATGCTGCAGCGGGTCTACGGAACTTGCTGGGCGAACAAGAAAGATCTTAAGAAATACCTGTTTCGCTTAGAAGAAGCAGAAAAGCGCGATCATCGTAAAATTGGCAAGCAATTGGAATTATTCCATTTTCAGGAAGATGCGCCGGGAATGGTGTTTTGGCACAACGATGGTTGGAGTATTTTTAAGGAATTAGAACGCTATATTCGTGTGATCACTAGTAATACTGATTATCAGGAAGTTAAAACACCACAAATTATGGACAGAAGCTTGTGGGAAAAATCAGGTCATTGGGATAAGTATCACGATGGCATGTTTTCTACAGAGTCAGAAAACAGGGTTTATGCGATTAAACCGATGAACTGTCCGGGACACATTCAGATTTTTAACCAAGGTCTTAAATCCTACCGCGAACTGCCGCTGCGTATGGCTGAATTTGGCTCTTGTCATAGAAACGAGCCATCGGGCGCGCTGCATGGACTGATGCGAGTTAGAGCCTTTACTCAAGACGATGCTCATGTCTTTTGTACTGAAGAGCAAGTGCAACAGGAAGTTTGTCATTTAATCGACACCATATATAACGTTTACGCCGATTTTGGTTTTGATAATCTCGAAATCAAACTCTCTACCCGGCCCGAAAAAAGAGTCGGTTCAAATGAAAGCTGGGACCAGTCAGAAGCGTCATTAGAGGCGGCACTTAAGTCAAAAAACATCGATTTTGAAGTGCTTCCCGGTGAAGGCGCATTTTATGGACCAAAAATTGAGTTTTCTTTACGAGATTGTTTAGATAGAGTTTGGCAATGTGGCACAGTTCAACTAGACTTCTCTATGCCTGGTCGTTTAGGCGCAGAATATATCGCCGAAGATGGCAATAAAAAGACTCCTGTGATGATCCATCGAGCGATTTTGGGTTCATTAGAGCGATTTATAGGGATTTTGATTGAAGAGTACGCTGGTAAGTTTCCACCTTGGCTCGCGCCAAAACAGGTGGCAATAATGAATATTACCGATAAACAAAGTGATTTTGTGCAAAAAAGTGCAAAAATATTAAAATCTCAAGGCTTTAGAGTGAATTCGGACTTGAGAAACGAGAAAATCGGCTTTAAAATTCGTCAGCACACTTTGCAACGAGTTCCGTATCTTTTGGTAGTTGGTGACCGTGAAGTAGAAACTGAGACAGTTTCGGTTAGATCAAGAGCAGGAAAAGACTTAGGAAGTATGTCTATTGAGGCATTTTCTGAGTTGCTAAAGGCAGATATTAAGAATCTAGCCAGGAAGGATAAAAGCTCCCAGGAATAAACTAGAAGCTAAAATCTGGAATTTTAATAAAAGAGGAATAAAAACATTAAAAGAGCAAAGCCAAAAATGGCGGCTAAGGTACAACGAGCCAACATTAACGAGGGAATTGAAGCTCCCCAAGTTCGATTGATAGACCAAGATGGTGAATCGAAAGGGGTTGTACCAATTAAAGAGGCGATAGACGCCGCCGTTGCTGTCACTTTGGATCTGGTGGAGATTTCACCGGGTGCTGAGCCGCCTGTCTGTAAAATCATGGATTACGGTAAATATGTTTTCGAAGCAAAGAAAGCAAAGGTCGCAGCCAAGAAAAAACAGACCATTGTTCATATTAAAGAGATTAAGTTTAGACCAGGGACTGATATCGGCGATTACAACATTAAATTGCGTAAATTGACTGAGTTCTTGCAAGAAGGTGATAAAACCAAGATCACAGTACGCTTTAGAGGCCGCGAAATGGCTCACCGTGAATTGGGTATGGACTTGATGAAACGAGTTCAAAAAGATTTGGAAGAATTTGGTGATGTGGAAGCTTTTCCTAAACAGGAAGGCAGACAAATGACGATGGTTATTGCACCGAAGAGAAAGAAGTAAATCGCTTTCTATTGTAGGCGCGGTTAAACCGCTCCTATAGATAAAAGGTTTTGACTGTATTATGCAGTCAAAAATACTAGTTTAAAGGTTGTTGGCAACCTCAAGACTAGTTGGTGAGAGAGTCTTGTTGAGCTTCTTTGAAGTTTTTCAAAATTCTCTTTTATTTAAGCACTGTCAGGTAATTAACGGTAAAGAAAAACAGCTCGCTGTTTTTCAAATTATGACCTACAGATGATAATTGGAGTAAACAAGCAATGCCAAAGATAAAAACAGACAGCGGCGCTGCCAAGCGTTTCAAACGTACTGGTAAAGGTGGTTTCAAACATGCGCAATCGCATCGTCGCCACATTCTTACTAAGAAGAGTTCTAAGCGAAAGCGTCATTTGCGTGATATGCAAATGGTTGCAGCTTGCGATGTTCCACAGCTGGATCGCCAGCTTCCTTACTTATAAGAATGGGGGTTATTTGAAATGCCTAGAGTAAAACGCGGTGTAACCGCTCATAAGCGTCACAAAAAAGTTTTAAAAGCAGCCAAAGGTTATTACGGTGCTCGTAGTCGTGTTTATCGCGTCGCAGCCCAAGCAGTAACTAAAGCTGGCCAATATGCCTACCGTGACCGTCGTCAACGTAAGCGTCAGTTCAGAGCAATCTGGATCCAACGTATCAACGCTGAAGCACGTGTTAGTGGTTTGTCATATAGCAAATTTATTAACGGTCTTAAAAAAGCATCTATCGGTATCGATCGTAAGATCCTGGCTGATATTGCGGTTTTCGATAAAGTTGCTTTTGCAGCTATTGTTGAAAAAGCAAAAGCTGCTCTCGCTTAAGCACCGACTGAATTAAATGCTAGTGGATCTTAATTGTTAAACTAGTTTAAAAATCAGTGTTGAAAGGGGGAGGGCGTTTGTCCTCCCCCTTTTTTTATGCCTATGGATAGCGGCGTGGTGAAATATCAATAGTGAACCTGGAAAACCAGTAGAATCAAAAACAGCTATTTTTTCGATAAATTTTGAAGCATTTAATGATGATCAAAACTTAGTGAAAAAATCGTTTATAAGATCGTTTATAAGATCGTTTATAAGATCGTTTATAAGAATATCTATATTGGAACAAAATTAATGTCAAACACAGTTGATGAATTATTAGCGAGAGGGTTGTCTGCGGTCGAAAGCGCAAACAATATTCAGGAGCTAGAACAGGTGAAAATAGATTTTCTCGGTAAAAAAGGGGAATTAACATCTCAGCTAAAATCTTTGGGAAAATTACCAGCGGAAGAAAGACCAAAACAAGGCGCTGCGATCAATAAAGCTAAACAAGCGATCCAGGCAACGCTCGGTGAGAGTAAAAGTGGTTTTGAAAACGCAGCAATCGCAGAGCAGCTGGCAACTGAGTCGATTGATGTCACGCTTGCTGGCAGGGATAGTCAATTGGGCGGGATCCATCCTGTTAATCGCACATTAGAAAGAATCGTCGAATATTTTTCTCAGATCGGTTTTGGCGTAGAAGAAGGTCCAGAAGTTGAAGATGATTATCACAATTTTGAAGCGCTCAATATTCCCGGCCATCATCCGGCCCGTGCGATGCATGATACCTTTTATTTTGGTGATGGCACACTACTTCGAACGCACACTTCACCAGTGCAAATTCGTACCATGGAAAAAGTCAAACCGCCGGTACGTATTATCGCACCAGGACGTGTTTATCGATGTGATTCTGATTTAACCCACACACCTATGTTTCATCAGGTAGAAGGTTTGCTGGTTGATAAAACAACTTCATTTGCAGATTTAAAAGGCGTGCTCGACGAATTTCTAAAGCATTTTTTCGAAAATGAACAATTAAAAGTTCGCTTCAGACCTTCTTATTTTCCTTTTACTGAACCCTCGGCAGAAGTTGATATCGAATGTGTGATGTGTTCAGGAAAAGGTTGCCGTGTTTGTAGTAATACTGGCTGGTTAGAAATTTTAGGTTCCGGAATGGTTCACCCTAATGTGTTGGAATCGGTTGGTTATGATAGCGAAGAATACACGGGGTATGCCTTTGGCATGGGGGTGGAAAGAATGACCATGCTGCGTTATGGCGTAAATGATTTAAGATTATTTTTTGAAAACGATCTACGTTTTTTAAGGCAATTTAATTAAAAATATGTAGGGGATAATTTCCCCGTGATTACCCCAAAAACAAAATAGTAGGGGCCGCCCTCGTAGCTGCCCAAAAAATCTGGAAAAGAGACAAATGAAAATTAGTGAAAACTGGCTAAGAACCTGGGCAAATCCAGACATCTCAACCGATGAATTAGTAGCAACTCTAACCATGGCCGGATTAGAAGTTGATGGTACCGAGGCTATGGGTGCCGAGTTGGCAGGTATTTTAGTAGGTAAAATAGTAAAAGCGGAGCAGCATCCAGAAGCGGATAAACTACAAGTTTGCACAGTTGATGTGGGCGCTGATGAAAATTTACAAATTATTTGTGGTGCGCCTAACGCGCGCGAAGGGATTAAAGTTGCAGTGGCCACCATTGGGTGCGTGTTGCCTGGTGATTTTAAAATAAAAAAAGCGAAACTTCGCGGCGTGGCGTCATTTGGCATGTTGTGCTCCGGTAAAGAGCTGGAATTATCAGATGACCATGATGGCATCATTGAATTATCTGAAGATGCAATAATCGGTCAGGAATTTATTGATCATTCAGGTTTAAAAGATACTGCAATTGATATTGATCTAACTCCCAATCGTGGTGACTGTTTGGGGATCAAAGGCATCGCCACAGAAGTCGGCGTTTTAACCCAAACAAAAGTTAATGCCG
>JAUUYO010000169.1 GCA_030590405.1 Kangiellaceae bacterium | reverse complement strand
TGTAAAATTGTAATTTGTAAAATTGTAATTTGTAAAATTGTAATTTGTAAAACTAGTTAGCTAATACCCTCCCGAAAAATGATGTAATCCTATAAAATGATGTAATCCTATAAAGAGTGAAAATCTGGTATCTGTGACAAATCCAGATGTTTGGAGCCAGACAATCAAAATAGCCTTGGCAAGCCTAAATTAATCAGTTGAACTAAACTGAAACGAAGAAAAATCCAATCGACTACCCCGCTCCCTACCTTTGACAGTAGATGGGATAGAAAAGTTTCGCCAATATTTTATAGTTATTAAAATTCTCCTATCGATTTCTTTTTAGAGCTAAAGTTAAAGTTGATTCTAATAAATAGATCTATCAACATGTTTTTATTGAATATAATCTAATTTTCTTTAAATTATATCAGTATGCTAGCATTCCCAGTTAGTCTTATATATAACGGATTGTTTTACAATTTTCAAGGCTTTTTTTCTGTCATATAAATAATTAACGTGGCTGGAGCCTCCGAAATTATAGGCACCTGTGTTTCACCAAGATTTGCTGAAAATAAGCGGCACTTCTTCCAGCCCTTGCCAAGGTGGATATTTAACCATAACCCCCTTAAATAAATCCGACTCTGCCATGAAGTGTAGCCATTGAATAAGGTTTTGATAACCGCTTGCATCAAACCAGTCTTTATCAACTGATGCAAATTGGCGAATAAACGGGAAAATAGCCAAATCTGCAAAGCTTAGCCTGGGCGCTAATAAATAACGGTTTAATTTTAGCTTGTCATTCAGCAATGTTAAATAAAATTCACATTGCTGACGATATTGCGTTTCGGTTTGTTCAGGAAATCTCACCGCATACTTATATTTATCTAAGCAGGGTTTAAATTGCGTGTCGTTGATTCGTATTAATGCGTAACCTGCTGATATGTATGGCTCTGCGATTAGATTCATCGGGTCATTTTTACCCAGCGCCCAAAATATGATATCAAGGCTTTCATCAAGGACTTGACCATCAGTCAATTGAACAACGGGCACAGTGCCCTTTACAGAGAGTTTCAACATCTGTTCTGGCTTGTTTCTCAACATGATTTCTCTTAGTTCAACAGGTACGCCGCTAGCCCGAATAGCCATTCTCGCCCGGATGGCGTAAGGACAGCGCCTAAACGAATAGAGTATGGCATGGCAAGAAACAGGCATTTTGATAATATATTTTTAGTTATGATTAACAAATGAAGTGGAACGGGTATAATAGCCAGCTGTTAGATTTATTGCTATTGTTTCATTCATTGTTTAACCCCTGTTTTGTGTATGGTTAGGCCGCATTAACTCTCTTAAAAGAAACTAAATTCCTTGTCAACGACCTTTGAACTCACACTAAAATCCGGCTACGTCAACTATTACCATGGTGTTGATAACAGCGCCTTTGCGCTAAGTCTGGTCAATATAGCCAGGCACAACCAATCGTTAATTGTAGTTTTACTGCCTGACGCATCCTGTTTACAACCGCTCAAAAAAGAAATCGATTTCTTTTTGGGTGACCAGCAGAACCTTTCGCAGCAACAAATCTCGCATGAAAAGATATCGATTGTCACCTTACCGGACTGGGAAACACTTCCTTATGACTATTTTTCACCTCATCAGGATATTGTTTCAGAAAGACTGGAGACTCTTTACCAGCTGCCTCGTTTAAAGCGAGCGATTTTATTATTACCGGTTTCATCTGCATTACAAAAACTACCGGCCAGACAATATATAGAGCAACAGTGTTTGCAGTTGGAGATGGGCCAAAAAATTGATCTACAAAACCTGAAATTATTGCTCGACAATAATGGTTATCATAGCGTGAGTACCGTCATGCAGTACGGCGAATATGCTGTACGTGGTTCGATTTTGGATCTATACCCCATGGGCGTTAAAGATCCAATCCGAATCGAGCTATTTGATGATGAAATCGATTCACTAAGATATTTTGATAGCGAAACCCAACTGACCAAACAAAAGGTCGATAAGATCAATCTACTGCCCGCAAGGGAATACCCCTGTGATGACGCGGCAATCAGCTTATTTCGTCAAAACTGGCGTGCTAAATTTGATAGTAACCTTAAAGAGTCTTCCCTTTACCGAGATGTTAGTGGTGGAATATTCCCCGCCGGTATCGAATATTATTTGCCCCTGTTTTTTGATTCGCTATCAAGTATTTTCGATTATTTACCTGATTCAAACACCTTGTTCGTCCAATCAGCCCCACTCGATTCTGCGGTAACTACTTTTTGGCAAGAGCTTGACGAGCGATACCAACAACACTGCCATGATATAGAGAGGCCGATTGTTGAGCCGGACGAGCTTTATCTGAGCCTTGATCAGTTACTGAGCCATAAAAATCAGTATCCCAGCGTTGTGCTTAGTAGTACTCCGTTAAAAAAAGCGAGCCAGTCAGTCGATCTTAATTTTATTGCCTGCCCAGACATACAAATTGAACACCGATTAAGTGAGCCATTACAGCGTTTCGAGCAAGTTAAACAAAATTACTCCAATATTCTGATTTGTGCAGAATCTCCAGGGCGTCAGGAAGTCATCCGAGAACTGCTGTTAAAAAATCATTTACAAACCAATCCGGTTGCAAGTTGGCAGGAGTTTTTGTCAGCCCAGCAGTCGATAACCAAAAAGCCAATTAATCTAATCACCGCGCCTGTCGAAAAAGGATTTTCATTTAATGGAAATCTTGTCATTTGTGAAAGCGATCTTTTTGGTAGACAAGTATTGCAGGTGCGTAGTCGTGGCGATAAGGTTATTTCACCGGACCAATTGATCCACAGCCTGGCAGAATTAAAAATTGGCGATCCGGTGGTACATATTGAACAAGGTGTGGGCCGATATCTGGGATTACAGACCATTGAAGCTGGCAGTATCAGCACCGAGTTCTTGACTCTGGAATATTCCGGTGGTGACAAGCTTTATGTGCCGGTTCAATCACTCCACCAGATCCACCGTTATTCCGGTAGTAGCCCTGAACTTGCGCCCTGGCATAAACTAGGTAGTGAATCCTGGGCAAAAGCCAAGAGAAAAGCCATTGAAAAAGCCCGAGACACCGCTGCAGAACTGTTAGATATTTACGCCAGACGCGGCGCAGAAATTGGTCATGCCCACAAATTAGACAAGTTGGACTATGAAAAATTTGCTGCAGATTTCCCATTTGAGCTAACCGAAGATCAGGCCAACGCGATTGATGCGGTGATCAAGGATATGACATCAAGCCAACCAATGGATCGACTTATTTGCGGAGATGTAGGCTTTGGCAAGACCGAAGTGGCGATGCGCGCCTCTTTTGTTAGTGTACAAAATGGCATGCAAATGGCAATGCTGGTTCCCACCACGCTATTGGCCCAGCAACATTTTAATTCTTTTCAAGATCGCTTTTCTCAATGGCCGATTAATATTGGAGTACTTTCTCGATTTCAAACCAAAAAAGAACAACAGATCACTCTTGAAAAACTTGAATCAGGACAAATTGATTTAATCATTGGTACCCACCGGATAATTTCCGGCAACCTCAAATTTAAAAACCTTGGTTTATTGATCATCGATGAAGAGCACCGCTTCGGGGTGAGGCAAAAAGAAATCCTTAAATCCTACCGAGCCAAAGTCGATATTTTAACCTTAACCGCGACCCCTATTCCCAGAACCCTGAATATGTCGATGTCGGGGATACGTGACCTCTCAATTATTGCCACGCCTCCGGCAAAACGATTAGCGATCAAAACCTTTGTTCGGCAACGCAACGAGCCATTAATTAAAGAGGCTATTCAACGGGAAATTCGACGAGGCGGCCAGGTGTTTTTTCTGCATAATTCAGTAGAAACCATTGAACGGACTGCCAACGAAATACAAGCCCTGCTGCCCGATATTGAAGTTGCTGTTGCCCATGGTCAGATGAGAGAACGTCAATTAGAAGAGGTGATGAAACAGTTTTATCATCACCGTTATCATGTGTTAGTTTGTACCACAATCATCGAAACAGGCATTGATATTCCGACGGCCAATACCATCATTATGGATAGAGCGGACAAGCTGGGTTTAGCTCAGCTTCATCAATTGCGTGGCCGAGTTGGGCGCTCTCACCATCAAGCTTATGCTTACCTGTTGACCCCTCCTCCCAAAAGCATCACCAAAAATGCAAAAAAACGTCTAGAGGCTATTTCAAAGTTAGAAGATCTCGGCGCAGGTTTTATCCTGGCGACTCACGATCTTGAAATACGCGGTGCGGGCGAACTGCTTGGTGATGAGCAAAGCGGACATATGCAAACCATTGGTTTCAGTCTTTATATGGAATTGTTAGAAAGAGCGATAACAGCGATTAAAAACGGACAAGAACTTTCACTAGAAGAAACTCATAGCGAGCAAACGGAAGTCAACTTAGGAATTTCTGCCTTATTACCCGATGATTACGTACCTGATGTCGCGATCAGACTGTCTTTATATAAACGGATCGCCAGTGCCCGATCAAGAGAAGCACTGCGAGATTTGCAAGTTGAATTGATCGATCGATTCGGTTTATTGCCAAATCAGGCCAAAAATCTATTCAGTGTTGCCGAGTTAAAAAATAGTTTGACCCCATTAGGAGCACTTAAGCTCGACTCCACAGAATCACATTACAGTATCGAATTCAGCGAAAAACCCAATATTGACACCACTAAACTAATCAATTTAATTCAATCAAACCCTGGCCGATATACCTTGGCCAGAGGCACATTACTCAAAATTCAGCAAAGTGCCCCGGATCTTCAACAAAGATTACAACAAATTGATTCTTTAATTGATACGCTTAGCTTGTAAAGGTTAATATTGAAGTTCTATCGCAATCACATAAGGTCAAAAACCAGACCTAAATCGGAAACATTACCAATTTATGACAAAGCCAATCAGCCAAAACTTCCTGAGAGTTTTTCTTGTCAGTGTTGTCTTTTTTTTACCGACGTTCACAATAGCCAGCCAGGCCGATGATGAACAAGCGGAACAGCCACGTTGGTTTGAAATTGAAATAATACTTTATAAGGCTACTTCAGAGGAAGGATTGACAAACGAATCTTGGGATACCAATATCAATATGATGCTGCCAGAAGAGTTAATTGACTTTTTACAACCCTTCGGCCTGCCTGGGCGGTTAGATCCAGAACAACAACAATCAGAGCAACATTCATTGCAGCGGTCTACCAAGAAAAACAACAAGAATAACGCTACCAGCCTCAACTCTGCTATCGATGACTCGACTATCAATGACTCTAGTATCAATGGTGTGGCAACAAACCAAAACGGATCTTTGGGAGCTGACCTGATTGATCAGCAAGAGGAACAACCATTTGTGTTGTTAGAGCAAGATTGGCTACAACTCAAAACTGAGGCACTTAACATTTCTCGACACGTTAGCTACGAGTTATTGGCACATTTTTCCTGGCGACAACCTGTTTTGAGAAAAAAAGAATCAACCAGCCTTCGTATCGCAGGAGGGTTTGACTATCAGCAGACATTTGAATATTCCGGTGAACAAAAGTTTCGAGTGATTTCCGCTGAAGAATCCCAATTGCTCGCTGATGCCGAGCCTGACAATATCAAATATGACAATATCAAACCAGACTATGCTGCTCTAAAATCGGAAGCCTCTCAATTAAAAAGTGCATCGCCATCCAGTGATTTAAATAATCCAGATAATCAATCACTTGCCGCCTTGCCCTGGGTACCTGAGATCGATGGCAGCATTCTGATTTACATTCATCGCAATTATCTTCACCTTGATACCAATCTTTTTTATCGCCGTCCAGGTAAAGAGGAAGTTAATATTTTTGAATTTCAAGATCTATTGCCATCGCTGGATAGCATTGATGAAACAATATCGCCTGACACTGGTTTTGATATTAATCAGCAACCAATTGAACGAGGTGATTTTTCCTGGCAGTATGACGGAAGTTTTTTGTCTGATGATACTGAAAAAAACTTCACCGAACGTCTGTTTAACTACCCATTAAAACAAAATAGAAGACTAAGGAGCAAACAACTCAATTATTTTGATCATCCGCTTATCGGTATGCTAGTTATGATTAGGCCTTACGAAATAAACATGCCAGAACAACAAGTACCAAATGCTGAACTAATAACCAACCAATAAGCTATACTTTGTTAACCATCATAAATAAGACTTTTTGATAGCGTGTAGGAGACATTAATGTCAAAAATAATCGTATTTGGTGCAGGTCTAATTGGCCGAGCGATCGCTTTAGACCTTGCTGCTGAGCACCAGATAACTTGTGTCGATCTCAACAAAAAAGCATTAGCTAAAATTGAAAAAGAAAATGCTGCTGTCAATACAGTCAACTTTGATCTGTCTAAAGAAAATAATTATAGCGAACTAGTCAAAGATTTTGATTTAGTCATTAGCGCTATGCCTGGTTATCTGGGCTTTAATACTTTGAAGAAAATATTGCTTGCCGGAAAAAATGTTGTCGACGCATCTTTTTTTCCAGAAAACTGTTTTTCTCTGGATCACCTCGCTAAAAAAAATAACGTATTTGCAGTTGTCGATTGTGGCCTCGCTCCAGGAATGGACAATATCATTTTGGGTTATTTAGACACCAAAATGGAAGTCAACAAATTTGAGTGTTTAGTCGGCGGCCTACCGGTCAAGCGCCATTGGCCATTTAACTTTCGCTCGCTATTTTCACCAATCGATGTGCTCCAGGAATACACTGGACCGGCACGTTATGTGGAAAATGGTGAAGTCGTCGAGCGGGAGGCTTTAAGCGATTGTGAATTGATGGATA
This sequence comes from Kangiellaceae bacterium, assembly GCA_030590405.1. Lineage (GTDB taxonomy): Bacteria > Pseudomonadota > Gammaproteobacteria > Enterobacterales > Kangiellaceae. Next base: position 619 of record JAUUYO010000169.1, on the reverse strand, counting down.
TAAAACGGGTAGGCACTTTAGAAGCATTTAATACCGATGGTTTAAGAACCTTGATCAAGACCATGGACCATATTCCCTACATGAAAGAAAAAACCTTGCGGTATCCGGGTCACTGCGAATACATCCAGGTTTTAAAAGCTTCTGGTTTTTTTTCAACAGAACCGTTAGAACTAAATGGGGTAGAGTTTTCCCCCATAGAAGTCAGCGCTCGCATATTACAAGAAAATTGGAAAATGGCTAATAACGAAGAAGAATTTACGGTAGTAAGAACCACCATTGAAGGCGATGAAAACGGTAAAAAACGACGTTATATTTACCGTATGCTTGATAAAACAGATCGTAAAAGTAAACACTCATCAATGGCTCGCTCTAATGGTTATACCGCGACTGCAGTCACTAATTTTGTACTACAAAATAAACTACAATCCGGAATTTGTGCGCCTGAAACTCTAGGTGCTATTGATGGCGCTTTTAAGTTTATTTTAGACTATTTAGAACATCGAGACATCCATTATCGAGCCGAAGAAACTATCATCGATTAATTAGAATTTTGTATCACTAATAGAGAAAAATGACGAATAACTTCTCTACCGTTTACTTCGAGCGATTTTACAACAAT
>JAUUYO010000270.1 GCA_030590405.1 Kangiellaceae bacterium | reverse complement strand
GGTTTTGATCCCCCCTGGAAGGGAGCCTTTGGCATTTTAATTGCGCTCCTGGCTTTCGTTAAATCAAGTAGGGTGGGCAATCTCTTCTGCCCACGCTGGATCTTTGAATTTAACGAAAATGGTAGGCAAAAATGACTGCCCACCCTACAAAATACATTTTAATTTAACATGTGCGCTGTCAAATTTAAGACAACGGCTTAGCCTTTGTCCAAGCCACCGCCTAGGCGATGGATATACAAGACTGATTATAATGCTCTAAGGTGTGTACGATTGACTCGGTGGAATATTTTTCCCAAAGGGGATTTCCTTCTTTTGGATAAGCGATATTATCATTAATTTTTATTGCTTTTACAATAAAACACACTGAGTTATCCAGCCTGAACGTGCTTTTTGATCATTTTTAACGGCTATCTAAAACGGTGGAACTCGCCATATTCTAGTCAAAAATATTAAGTTTTTTTATTACTCAAACCTAACTCATTGATATTTATATGCTAAAACATGGCATGTGTATTGCTATACCTGTTTGTTACAACAAAGGCACCAGCCATCAAACAAAACCAACTCATCCAACTAAACAGAAAAACGAGGAATGGAATATGTTTAACAAGCGAATGTTTAACAAGCGAATATTAAAACCAGTCGATCTGATTAAACCACTAGCAATCACCAGTTTGCTATTGACTTTATCAGGTTGCATAACAGTAAATGCTACATCGCTAGACTATCAAGAAACTAAAAAACTGAGCCTGAAAGCCAGTGATATCAAAGTATTGCAGATCGACGCCGCCGCTGGATTTTTGATTATTCAGGGCGATAGCTCGTTAAACAGCATTGAGGTCACCGCCGATATTGAAGCCTATGATGAAGACATAAAGTTATCTTTAAAAGCTGATGGCAATCGCGCAGAGTTAATAGCCAATGCCGCACACAAACAGCCGTTCAATTGGGGAAATAACAGCCCAAAAATCGACCTGACCATTAAACTTCCTGCCAGCATAAAACTCGCTATAAAAGATGGTTCGGGAAAAATAGAAATCAGAAAAATTGACAACGATCTTAAACTTGATGACGGTTCGGGTAGTATCCATATTTCTGATATCAAGGGAAATGTAATAATCGAAGATGGTTCAGGCAGCCTGACAATACACGATGTTGAAGGGGAGCTGAAAATCACTGATGGTTCGGGAAGCCTGGATATTCAGCATATCGATGGAGCGGTAAAAATTGAAGACGGCTCTGGTAGTATGGATGTTTTTGATATCGCCGGTCTGGTCACAATTGATGATGGCTCAGGCAGCATTAATTTAAAGAATCTTCGCAATGGCCTGACCATTATCGAAGAAGGCAGTGGCGGGCTAAGTATGAGCGATATTAAAGGGCCCGTTTCGATCAAGTAAAAGCCTCATTCATCAACCGTCCCTGGGGGAGCTTAATGCTCCCTTTTTTTGTGCTGCCAAAAAAGCCTGGTTAGGATAGAATGGTTTGATAGATAAAGTTGGAGAGAGTTCAATATGACGTATTTGTGGCTAAAGGCGCTGCACATCATTTTTATGACCAGTTGGTTTGCGGGATTATTTTATCTGCCAAGGATCTATGTCAACCTTGCCATGGCCGAGACCGATGAAAGCTATCAACATTTATTAACCATGGCCAAAAAACTCTACCGTTTTGTCACTCCCTTTATGTTTTTAACCTTGGGGTTTGGCATTGGGATGTTGTTTATTAATTCTGACTTACTCCAAACTGGATGGCTGCAAATCAAACTTGCACTGGTGGTATTGCTAGTAATTTACCACTTTGTTTGCGGCAATTGTTTAACCAAATTCGTCAAAAAACAATCGCCCAGAAGCCATGTGTTTTATCGCTGGTTTAATGAGTTCCCGGTATTGATATTATTTGCAGTAGTCATTCTGGTAGTCGTGGGACCGACTTGGTAGTAAAAGCGATTTAATATTTATCGATAAACTGAAAATTGCGCCGCTCTTCAAATGGGTCCGACTTTGTTATCTTCCAGAAAGAGCAACAACACTAACAAACCTTATTTACGTGCTAATAAGCGTCTTAGCTGGTTTCTGAAAGTTTTTTGTTGAGGATTAAATTACTGAAATCCATATCAAAAAGCGACAAAAAAGACTAAAATGACGACAAATTTTACTAGAGGTTTTCTACATGACCTACCGAGGCCAGCACCTTTTATCGGTTAAGGATATTTCGCTTGAGTCAATCGACGAATTATTTCGAGTTGCTGAATTGATGCGCCCCTACGCAACTCGCCAAAAAATGACCCGCGTTTTGCAAGGGGCAGTACTCGGCAATATGTTTTTCGAACCCAGTACTCGCACTCGAGTCAGTTTTGGCAGCGCGTTTAATTTGTTAGGTGGGGAAGTCAGAGAAACTACCGGCCTGTCTAACTCAGCATTAGCCAAAGGCGAATCCTTATACGATACCGCGCAGGTTTTATCCGGTTATAGCGACGTGATTGTGATGCGCCATCCAGCGGCTCATTCGGTATCAGAATTTGCTGAGGGAAGCCGCGTTCCAGTCATCAATGGTGGTGATGGCCCTAATGAACACCCGACTCAGGCATTACTCGATCTGTTTACCATCAAAAATGAATTAGCCCGGTTAGGACAAAATATTCAGCAATTGAGCCTGACCTTGTTGGGAGATCTTAAATATGGTCGAACCGTTCATTCATTGTGTCATTTATTATCACTGTACCACGGATTAAAAATACAATTAATCTCACCCGATGCGCTGAAACTTCCGACCGCCTATGTTGATATGCTAAGCAATGCAGGCCATCAGATTGAAATAGGCAGCGATCTGGAAAAAGGTTTATCACAAGCCAATATCATTTATCAAACCAGGATCCAGGAAGAACGATTTTCTTCAGAAGAAGAAGCAGCTCGCTACAAAGGCTATTTTCGATTAAACAAAAAAATCTATTCTGAGCATTGCCTACCTGACGCAGTCATCATGCATCCGCTGCCGAGAGATTCCAGAAATAATGCTAATGAATTAGATAACGACTTAAATGAAGAACCAGGACTCGCGATATTTCGCCAAACCGACAATGGTGTGTTAGTTCGAATGGCGCTCTTTGCCTGTATTTTGGGAGTGAAAGATCAACTGTCTAAATATGAAAGCGAAGTTAACTGGCAGGTTGGGTTGAAGTAATCTGTTGCGAGTTTTGTAGGATGGGGGGCTAACCCATCAAAATCAAAGGTATTAAAATACTCGATGGGTTAGCGCCCATCCTACCAGTTAAGCCTGGAACCTATTATTTAACTTTCACCGAGACAATCAATGAACAAATCACAAGACTTATACAATCAATCAAAACAAGTCATCCCCGGCGCAGTTAATTCACCGGTACGGGCCTTCAATGGCGTCGGCGGTACCCCGGTATTTGTTGAAAAAGCCGATGGTGCATATTTCACCGATGTCGATGGCAAACAATATGTCGACTATGTTGGCTCCTGGGGGCCAATGGTTCATGGACATAATCATCCCGCAATCAGGGAAGCGGTAATCAAAGCTGCTGAAAATGGCTTAAGTTTTGGCGCGCCAACTGAAATTGAATTAATTATGGCAAAAAAAGTTTGCCAAATGATCCCATCAATTGATCAAGTACGCATGGTTAGCTCGGGTACAGAAGCGACCATGTCAGCTATTCGATTAGCGAGAGGTTTTACCGGTAAAGATAAGTTGATTAAATTTGAGGGGTGTTATCATGGTCATGCCGATTGTTTATTAGTGAAAGCTGGCTCAGGTGCTTTAACGCTTGGCGAACCCACCTCCCCCGGAGTACCAGCCGATTTTGCTAAACATACCCTGACCGCAGAATTTAATAATCTAGATAGCGTTAGAGAATTATTTGAAGCCAACCCGAATGAGATCGCCACCATCATCGTTGAACCCATCGCTGGTAATATGAATTGTATTCCTCCAATAAATGGATTTTTGCAAGGGTTGCGAGATTTATGTGATGAATTTAATGCGGTGCTTATTTTTGATGAAGTGATGTGTGGTTTACGTGTTGGACCAGGCACAGCTCAGCAACTTTATAATGTAACTCCCGATCTGACCACCCTCGGAAAAATTATCGGTGGCGGAATGCCAGTCGGCGCTTTTGGCGGCAAAAAAGAAATTATGCAACATCTTGCGCCAGCAGGT
>JAUUYO010000261.1 GCA_030590405.1 Kangiellaceae bacterium | reverse complement strand
TGTTGTAGCCTTACCAACCATTGTGGTTTATTAATAGCTGCAAAGAACTGTTCAGCAAATTTTTTCTCTAATGCACCAACTGACAAATATCGATTATCAGAGGTTCGATAATAGTCGTAATAACTCCCGCCATTGAGTAGTTGATCCTCATAGTCAGGATCTTTTCCGCTGGCCAGCGCAGCTGCGCCGAAAAGACTGTTTAAGCTAAAAGTTGAGTCGCAGATACTAACGTCTAAATGTTGTCCTAAGCCTGATGTTTGGCGGGCGATCACTGCAGCCTGAATACTCATTACTGCTTGATGAGAGCCGCCAGCCAAATCAGCAACCTGTGTGGCGCTCAATGTAGGCCCGCTGGATTTTCGTCCGCCATAACTCGCTAAACCTGCTAAGGCAAGATAGTTGATATCGTGTCCAGCTCGATCTTTGTAAGGGCCTGTTTGACCATAACCAGTAATTGAACAATATATCAATTTTGGATTGATCTTACTTAACTCCGTATAGCTCAGACCAAATTTTGCCATTACGCCTGGACGAAACTGCTCAATAAGTATGTCGTAATCTTTGAGCAATTTAATAATAATTTCTTTTGCTTTATCAGCTTTTAGATCGATCGCAAGCGATCGTTTATTACGATTTATACAAAGGTGAGCATAGGAATAATCACCATGTTTTGGTGGCATCTCTTTTAACAGATCAGGTCTTGTAGGCGATTCAATTCTTAATACCTGAGCCCCCATATCTGCTAATAACATTGTTGCGTATGGGCCAGGTAATAAGGTGGAAAAATCCAATATTTTTAGATGCCCAAGTGGTCCGTTTTTTAAATTCATCGTAAAGCCTGTTTGGTTTGTCAATTATATGTCGGCAAATATAGCGCGAGCAATAATCAACTTCATCACTTCACTGGTGCCTGCATAGATCTTTTGCACCCGTGCATCGGCGTACGCTCTGGCGACTGGATACTCCCACATGTAACCGTAACCACCGTGTAATTGCAGGCACTCATCTAACACTTTACATTGCACTTCGGTGGACAACAATTTGGCTTTGGCGGCGGTCGCTACATCTAGCTTTTCCTGAATGTGAAGCTCCAGACATTTATCAATAAAAATCCGTAATGATGTTACTTCGGTATCGGCTTCTGCCAATTTAAATTGGGTGTTTTGAAAACTGGCGATGGATTTTCCAAAGGCTTTCCTTTCACTGACATAATCGATGGTCTGATTCAAAATTTCTTCGGTACAAGCTATCGCGCCGATGGCGACAGATAGACGTTCCTGAGGTAATTCCTGCATTAAATAAACAAAACCTTTACCCAGTTCTCCGAGCAGATTCTGTTTTGGAATTCGCACCTCGCTGAGAAATAATTCTGAAGTGTCCTGTGCTTTCATGCCTATTTTTTCTAAATTGGAACCGCGAGAAAAACCCTTACTATCAGTTTCAACTAAAAACAGACTAATGCCTTTAGAGCCTGCTTTGCTATCTGTTTTGGCTACAATAATGACCAGGTTAGCTAATTGACCATTGGTTATAAAAGTTTTTGAACCGTTGAGAACGTATTCATCACCATCTAATACAGCGGTAGTTTTGATGTTCTGTAAATCGGACCCCGTTCCAGGCTCTGTCATTGCTATTGCTGTAATAATTTCGCCACTTATTGTGCCTGGCAGGTACTTATGTTTTTGCTCTTCTGAACCATAATTAAGTATGTAGGGGACAGCAATGTCAGAATGTAATCCCCAACCGATACCCGTTAATCCTAATTTGAAAACTTCCTCATTAACAATCGCATTAAAGCGGAAATCGGCACCAACACCACCATATTCTTCTGGTACTGTTGGTGATAAAAAACCTTGTTCTCCGGCTTTTAGCCACAGCTCTCTATCGACACACCCTTGTTTTTCCCACGCTGCGTGGTAGGGAACGGCCTCGGCTTGTAAAAATTTGTATACCATATCTCTGAATAGCTCATGGTCACTGTCAAATACGGTACGTGGGATGGAATTGGATCTTAAGGACATGACTAAAACCTCTCGTTATTGTTTGATTTTTCAATCAGTAATTCTGGCGGATTAAATCTTTCGCCAAATGATTCTGTTAGTTGATTGGCGTTATCAATAAAATCTTGTAAGCCAACGTAGTTTATGAACTGTAAAACACCACCGGTCCAGCCGGGATAACCAATACCAAAAATTGAGCCGATGTTCGCGTCGTGGATAGAGGTTAATACGCCTTCTTGCAAGCAACGAACGGATTCTATAGCCATAATATAAAGCAATCTTTGTTTAATCATGTCAAGTGGGAGTTGTTTTTCTTGATGATAGAAATGTTGCTTTAATCCCGCCCATAGTTTTTTTGAATGTTTATCGGAGTAATCATAAAAACCGGCTCCGCTGAGCTTGCCCGTACGTTCCATTTCAAGCATTTGATCAATGACGATATCGGCGGGGTGGGTAGGAATGGGGATCCCTTGTTGTATGCAATCGGTCGCTGTCTGGCGTTTTATTTTTTCAATCAGATTGAGGCTAACTTCATCGGTAACCGCAAGTGGTCCAACTGGAAATCCTGCTAGGCCGGCGGCATTTTCTATCGATGCGGCGGCTATCCCCTCACCTAACATTGCGACACCTTCGTTGACAAAAGTGGCAAAAACTCTGGAAGTAAAAAAACCACGACTATCGTTAACTACGATGGGGGTTTTGCCAATTTGCTGCACAAAATCATAACATTTTGCGAGTGTTTCTGCTGTGGTCAGCTCACCCATTATAATCTCAACCAAAGGCATTTTGTCTACCGGTGAGAAAAAGTGCAAGCCTATAAAATTATCAGGTTGACGTGATGCTTCGGCTAATCCGGTGATCGGTAAGGTAGAGGTATTAGAAGCAAATACGGCGTCAACTGGCATCTGCGCTTCAGCCTGCCGGGTTACATTTGCTTTGAGTTGTCGATCTTCAAATACAGCTTCTATTACCAGCTGGCAGTCATTCAAATCTTCTGCTCTATCGGTTGTCTGGATTAGCTCTAAAATCTGGGCCTTCTTTTGTTGATTTATTTTTCCATATTCAACTCTTTGGGCGAGTCGTTTTTCGGAATAAGCTTTGCCTTTTTCTGCGGCCTCTATGCTGACATCTTTCAGTATTACTGAAATTCCGCGTATGGCACTTGAAAAAGCTATTCCAGCCCCCATCATACCCGCGCCAAGAATTCCGATTTTGCGCATAGTGTGTTGTGGAATACCGGCTGGTCGACTGACACCACTTTTGATTTTATTTAGTTGAAACCAAAAGGCATTGATCATATTTTTGCTGACAGGCGAACAAACTAGCTCAATGAAATATCCCGTTTCTATTCGGCTGGCTGTATCGAAATCGACCTGTGAACCTTCCACCATGGTAGCGAGTATTTTTTCTGGGGCAGGTAGTGCTGCCCCAGTTTTTTTACGTAACATCGCTGGTGCAATGGCTAGCATCTGGGCTATTTGTGGGCTGGAAAGAGTGCCGCCCGGTAAGCGGAAACCTTTTACATCCCAGGGTTGAGCGGCTTCTGGATTAGCGATGATCCAGTTTTTAGCCTGTTCAAGCATTTGTTCTTCATGATCAGCAAGCTGATCTATCAAACCGATGTTAATTCCTGCGGTTGGATTTAATTGTTTGCCTTCCAGTAACAATGGCATTGCTTGTTTAAGGCCTAGCATTCTAACGGTACGGGTAATACCACCACCGCCGGGTAATAATCCTAATGTGACTTCTGGTAATCCTAAGGTTATTTGAGCGCTACTGACTGCAATACGGTGATGGGTTGCCAAAGCAATCTCCCAACCGCCGCCCAATGCTGTACCGTTAATACAGGCGACCACCGGTTTTCCCAAAGTTTCTAATTGCCTTAATTCACGTTTGATAGTTTCAGTCATATCAAACAAACCTTGGGCATTTTGTCGATCGGTCTGATATAACATTTCCAGATCTCCACCAACAAAAAAGGTTTTTTTGGCAGAGCGAATTATGATGCCGATAAAATCGTCATCTGTAAATTTTGAGACAACATCGGATAACGATTCTGCAAACTGTGGGTCCATCAAGTTTACTGATGATTCTGGTTTGTCTAATATCAGATGAACAATATTATCCTGGTCTTTTTGATATTTAATTGAAGTCATTTTTATATTCCGTGGATTCTATTCGGTAAAATTCAGCAGGTCCGGATAATTAATTGAACTGGTATTTAATTGAGCTAGTATTTAACTGAGCTGCCACTTAACTAAACTCTTTCGATGACTGTTGCGATGCCCATACCGCCGCCTACGCAAAGGGTAACAAGACCTCGTTTCAAATCACGTGCTTCTAATTCATCCAGCAAGGTAGAGATCAACATAGCGCCAGTCGCGCCCAACGGGTGTCCCATAGCGATCGATCCTCCATTGACGTTTATTTTTTCATCTGGAACATTTAATTCATCCTGGAATCTCATTACCACTGATGCAAAAGCTTCATTCACT
>JAUUYO010000209.1 GCA_030590405.1 Kangiellaceae bacterium | reverse complement strand
GGAGTTTACTGGGAGCAGAGGCAATTTTAAAACTTCGTTCACTCAAGTCCAGTAATGAATTTGAAGAATATTGGAAATTTCATAAGCAACAATCTAAAAAACGAATTTATGATTTTTTAGAAACGAGTGGCGTTAGCTAACTTTTGCCGTCGACATAAAGGAACTACACCCATAAGCTTTGCACCCATTTTAGATTAGGGAAAGTTTTTAAAACCTGAATGTCTGGATTAGCCACGATTGCAATTTCACAACCAGATTTTTCAGCAAGCTCTAATGTAGAGGGCAAGACAAACTTTTCATCCGGTAGCGCTTCAGATAATAATTTAAGCCATGCCTGCTGATGAACATCCGGCAATGTACAGATTAGTGGTATAACCGGATTCATTGATCGAAGACTTTGTTATGACTATCAAAGGATTTGATCTCAATAGGGTTACCGCAGGGATCTCTAAAAAACATAATTCTTTGCTCGCCTGGCTCACCCTTAAAACGAATGCTGGGGAGAATTTCAAATGTCACATCGGATTCTTTAAGTCTTTGTGCTAACTGGTCCCAATCATTATTAGATAAGATCAGGCCAAAATGAGGCATGGGGACTAAATGCTCACCGACTTTTCCGGTATTGTCAGTCTTAAATGGTGTGCCGAAATGCAAGGATATTTGATGACCATAAAAATCAAAATCCACCCAGGTTTCAGTCGACCGACCTTCCTGACATTGCAGGATATTACCGTAAAACTCTCGGGCTATGGCCAAGTCCGTTACATTAAAAGCAAAATGAAAGATCGATCGCATCGTTGTTTACTCTCATAAAAAATTCAAAATTAGGAAAGAGTTCTTGATATTTTCTCTGAGCATTCTTCGATGAAATTAATTTCATCGGAAGTAAATGGATTGTTTTTGATTTTCATTGAACTAAAATTTAAGGTTCCCCAAATTTTTCCCGCTTTATAAATAGGTGTGCTGATATAAGCTTCTAATGACAGGCCATTATAAAGAGGATGTTTGCATAACCCTGGTTTTTCACCGATTTCAGTTAATGCGACAGTTTTACCCTCATCAACAACTTCACGGCAATAGGTACTTTGCAAAGGAAATGATTCACCAGCAACAAACACATTACTGACTGATTTAACTGCGATAATCTGATAAATATCGTTTTTAATATGACTGACAATACCCATCATCATGGAAAAGTGTTGCAAACCTTCGCTGAGTATTTTGTCATATAGTTTTTTGATATCTTGCTCGGTCATGCGGGTAACTCCTTAACTATTTTGTCTAGTATAGCATTGATGTTATTCGTATTCGAAGTAGCAGGTTTATAAGCTGAACTTTGCTTAATGATTTAGTATCTCGCTCTAAAGCCCCAAACAAAAGTAAGTGTTCTTCTTTGAATCCTTCAAGCTATTATTTTAAGATCAACAAAGCCTAATACAGCAAATTTTCTACAACGACATGTCAACCGATTGCTTGTACAATCGTTACAGTGACAAAATACTATCTATAACGAAGGTAAATCATGAAAAATCTAATCGCCAGTTTGTTATTACTAACAAGTCTTTCAGCTGCCATAGCAGAAACGAAGGATGAGTCATTGGACCTTGAATTTATGGAGTTTTTTGCAGCAATATATGGCGATCCAATGGCGGAAGTAGACGCCAAACTGGATGGTTTTGCCTCAAAACTAAAAATTACCACCGCACAACAGGTTGCCTGGAATGAGTTTAAGCACCGGTTTATTAATCAACTGACATTGAAGAAGCAGCGCATAGAGGAATTTAAAGCCATGGTCAGTGCGCGCAATGGCAAACGGTTTACCACCCCTGAATCATTGGAGTTAAAAATCAGTATATTAAAACAACAGTTAGCGGATTCTTACAATGCTATGTCGACGATCCAGAAGCTATATACCAGATTGGATGAGTCACAAAGAACCCTTTTTGACAATGGGATGCGGCATCTATGGTTCAAAAAACAAATGCATAAACGTCGCTAATTGTCGTCTTTAAAGCCCATGGTCTAACTTAGCGATTTTATCCCTTGTTCAAGGCCACTTAACGAGAGCGGATACATTTCATCTTCTAACAATTGCTTTACCATGCCGATGCTATGGGTATAATTCCAGTAACGCTCTTCCACCGGGTTGAGCCAAATTACTTTATTAAAGGTGGCTTTTAAGCGCTGCATCCAGACAAATCCTGGCTCATCATTCATATATTCTATGCTACCGCCAACGTGGGAAATTTCATAAGAAGCCATTGAGGCATCACCGACAAAAATAACCTTATAGTCTTTACTGTAGGTTCTCAACACTTCATCTAACGGTGTTTTTTCAGTATAACGCCGAGCGTTATCTTTCCAAACACTATCATAAATAAAATTATGAAAATAATAGTATTCAAGATGTTTAAATTCAGTTTTACAGGCGGAGAAGAGCTCTTCACAAATTTTAACGTAAGGGTCCATTGAACCGCCCACATCAAAAAAAATTAATACCTTGATCGCGTTATGTCGCTCCGGCACCATTTTAATATCGAGTAGACCGGCGTTGCGCGCTGTACTGGTGATAGTATCATCCAGATCCAGTTCCTCTTCTGCACCGCTACGGGCAAATTTACGCAGCTTTCGTAAAGCCACTTTTAGATTTCTGGTGCCGAGTTCAATACTGTCATCCAGATCTTTAAATTGGCGTTTTTCCCAGACTTTCACTGCGCTTTTGTTGCGGCTCTCGCCGCCGACTCGAATTCCCTCCGGATGATATCCACTGTGACCAAAGGGCGAGGTGCCACCGGTACCGATCCATTTATTGCCTCCGGCGTGGCGTTTTTTTTGTTCTTCTAATCTTTCCTTAAAAGTCTCTAACAGCTTTTCCAGTCCGCCCAAAGATTCAATTTTGGCTTTTTCTTCCTTGGTTAAGCTTTTCATAAAATCGCTCCGCAGCCAATCTTCTGGAATAATAGCTTCCAGGATATCTTCGAAACTTTCTAAATCATTAAAATAAGCGGCGAAGGCTCGATCATAACGATCAAAATACTTTTCATCTTTGACCAGACACAAGCGGGCTAATACATAAAACTCATCCAGATTACAAAAAACCAGACGTTTTTCCAGGGCGTCGAGTAGTACCAGTAATTCCTTGATGGAAACCGGTAAGCCGGACTGTTTTAGTAAGTAGAAAAAATTAATTAACACGTTTTCTTACCGATTTTCCCGCCGGATCATAAAGGCCAGTTTCTCTAACAAATGTACATCTTGTTCGTTCTTCAATAATGCGCCATAAAGTGGTGGGATCGCCTTGGAGGGATCTTGCCCTTTTAGAATTTCGTCAGGGATATCATCGGCCAATAACAGTTTTAGCCAATCGATCAATTCAGAGGTTGAAGGTTTTTTCTTTAAGCCGGGTACTTCTCGAATTTTAAAGAAAATATCCATCGCCTCTTTTAACAAGTTAGCTTTGATGTCCGGATGGTGAACATCGATGATTTTTTGCATGGTTTGTTTATCGGGAAAACTGATGTAATGAAAAAAACAACGGCGCAAAAATGCATCGGGCAGTTCTTTTTCATTATTGCTGGTAATAATAATAATTGGCCGGTTTTGCGCTTTGATGGTTTCGCCAGTTTCATAGACAAAAAATTCCATTTTATCCAACTCTTGCAATAAATCATTAGGGAATTCGATATCGGCTTTGTCAATTTCATCAATCAGCAAAACCGCCTGTTTTTCAGATTCAAAAGCCTCCCAGAGTTTGCCTTTTTTGATGTAGTTAGCGATATTTTTCACGCCTTCATTACCGAGTTGAGAGTCCCGTAAGCGAGACACTGCATCGTATTCGTAAAGTCCTTGATGAGCTTTGGTGGTAGATTTAATATGCCATTGAATAAGCGGCATATCCAGAGCAGCTGCAACTTCCTCGGCTAACATAGTTTTACCGGTGCCAGGCTCACCTTTAATCAATAACGGGCGCTGTAAGGTTTTTGCGGCATTGACCGCCATTTGCAGCTCATCAGTTGCGATATATTTTTCAGTGCCGGTAAAATTCATTGTTTCTCCAGAAATAAGACTCAGGTCAGTTGAAATAAACATTATCAACTGGTCTGATTAGTTTGCAGGGAATATTAGCACATTGGGGGAATTTGTAGGAGCGGTTTTACCTAAAGCACCTACTGCTGGTAGCCGCGCTACCAAGAGAGTAGGTCTTTTAGGGATAAGTAATGGCCTTAAGGAGTGAGGCGCCAGCTGTAGCTGGATCTATCGCGAATGAATTCGCTCCTACAAAGAAAAATAGGCTTACTGAGACTTATCAGCAATATATCCATCAATATATTGCGCCAGAACATTCAAAGGTACCGCGCCATTTTTAAGCACCACTTCATGAAATTCGCGAATATCAAATTGATCGCCTAAAGCCGTTTTAGCTTTTTGTCTTAATTCAAGAATTTTAAGCATACCAATTTTATAGGCAGTCGCTTGAGAAGGCGCAACAATGTGCCGCTCAACCATTTTTACCGCATCACCAACCGAATTAGGAGTATTGGAAACGTAATATTCGATGCCTTTTTCGCGGTTCCATTTCATTGCATGAATCCCAGTATCAACCACCAAACGACAAGCTCTCCATAACTCCATAGATAGCCGACCGAAATCCGAATAGGGATCGCTGTACATGCCAATTTCTTTTGGCAAAAACTCTGAATAGAGTCCCCAACCTTCTACATAAGCAGTATAACCGCCAAATTTTCTGAACTTGGGAATATCCTGTAATTCCTGAGCAATCGCCAGCTGCATATGATGCCCTGGAATACCTTCATGATAAGCCAGCGCTTCCATTTGATAGCTTGGCATATCGCTCATACGATAGAGGTTGGCATAATAAACACCAGGCCGAGTACCATCCATCGACGGACTTTGATAAAAAGCTTTTCCGGCGGATTTTTCTCTAAAAGCTTCGACCGCTTTAACCTTTATTTCAGCTTTTGGTTTAACGATAAACAACTCATCCAATCGTGATTTCATGGTATCGATTAATGCGGTAGCTTCACTTAAATATTTGGCTTTGCCTTGCTCCGATTCATCATAATAAAACTGAATATCATGTCGCATAAATTCAAAAAATGCTGGTAAATCACCTTTAAAACCCACTTTTTTCATGATTAATTTCATTTCGCCATGAATTCGGGCTACTTCCTTTAAGCCCAATTGATGGATTTGCGGAGCAGTTAAATTCGTTGTGGTGGTTCGCGCCAGTGCATTATTATAAAAAGCTTCGCCGTCCGGAAATTTCCACGCGCCATCTTCGGTATTGGCTTTGGCCTGTAGTATTTTGACCGCTTTGATCAGATTTTCATACCCCGGCTTCACTCCAGTTTTAAGCGCTCTGGTGGCTTTGTTGATTAAGGCTTCTTTTTCAGCATCTTCCATTTCAAGGGCGCTAACTTTAGCGTTAAAATCCGCTAATAATGTGCTGTCTTCACCTTCACTAAAAGGCATACCCTTGATGATATTTTGGCTATCGTTGATCACATAAGGATAAACAAACTGAGGTGCAATGATGCCTTTTTCTGCTCGAAGATTAATCCCATCGATCACTTGCTTAAATAGCGGTGCAATACCTTCTAATCGGGCAATGTATGCCTCAGCATCATCGACATTACTAATTGAATGTTGATTGATCAACAGCGAGGGAATTTGTGAATGAATACCAAACATCTGATTAAGTGGGTAATTATGAAAACGCCATTTAAAATCTTCAATTTCTTCTTGCAGATTTTGCTTCATTAGATCCCAGCTGACTTTGGTTTGCGGATCTAATTGATTGATATCAATGGCATTCACTTTGGCCAGGTTATCTTTAGTGATCTGTAGATCTTCAAGCGCTCTTTGTTCTGATAAATCGTCCCATTTATCCTGATCGTCTTTTATTCCAAGGTAACTCTGAAAGTTCGGG